>NZ_JBSFLV010000188.1:0-16740 GCF_053599215.1 Streptomyces sp. NPDC001002
GGAGAGTCCGACTTCCCTATGGTCACCACTGGAATTCTTTGATTCCGAAATAGACTCAATGATTTGCCATCGTAGTCGCGCTACGCGCAACACAGAAACGACGGCGAGGAGACCGGACAGTATCGAGATGCCAGTAAGCAGCATGGTACCACCGTAAATCACCGCGGCTGCGACCCCGCCGCAGAACGCCAGGAAGAATAGAACCCAGGTGATTCCTGCGCCAATTCGACGCACTGCGGAAAGATCGTGATGAGGTTCATCCAGCGACATCCCTGCATGCGTCCGGCGAGACCCCCCATGACGCAAGTCACCCCAAAAATCGCCATCCTCGCGATCACCCGAGCTTCCCGTTCCAGAATCCTCGGGTGCACGTCGCCTAATTCTGTGCAAATATTGAAGCACATCGGCAACATATTCGGCTAGTGGCGCGGGAGCCAAATCGTCATCGGAAGGCTGAAATGCCGGTGACGTACGAGAAATGACACTCAGGACCCTTCCGGAAAGTGAATCATTACCGCTCAAGGCCCCACCTCCGTAGACGTCGCCGGAGGTTCATCGACGGAGGAATTGACCGACAGGTCGCTGGCCTTAGCTGAGCTTGAAGTTTCCATTTGGCCAAGCGAAGAGATTATCGCCTGCTTTCCCATATGCCCCATCAGGGGGAGAAGCAGGGTTGCCTTTTCCAATAATTGCACCGCACATGATCCGGTAATGACAGCGATCCACGGCGTGATACTTGAAGGAGACGAAATTTCGATAGCCGCAACTGCTCCCCCGCCAACCACTATGCGTAGGAATTCCGCAATCAAGTAAGCGAGCGGTCCCGGAGGTTTCTTGCCAACACTCCAGGGAACTTTTCCATAGCGCCTGACGGCCGTAATGAAATCAATTGCGCTGAAGCAGAAGGCGCCGAATCCACCCCACGTCAACGCCATCATCCACCCCATGCAATCGAGACTACTGTCTCGGTCCCCTTGTCGGAGGGTGTTGCACGGAAGCGGAATTGATCACAGGCAGCTGATTCGCAGGAACGGGCTTCGCTCCCGAGGTAGACCTGTGGAGTGACTGGCTGCGTGTCGCGGCGACTAACGACCTCGTGCACGGTTGGCCGTGGCCTCGTGCCCGGGTGGCTCGTTGAGCTGTGCATGATCGGGGCTGGGGCGCGTGAGTTGATCGTGGCGGAGTACCGGATCACCGGGCTGTCGCCGGTTGTGATCGCTGAACTCATCGCCGAGATAGGGCCGTTATGGCACGAGCAGCGTCAGGCGCGCCTGACGGCACGGCCGCGGCAACGAGCGGTGGAGCCGGGGCGAAGCACCAGTTCGTCTTCATCGATCGGCTGTTGGCCACGCTGGTGAGTCTGCGTCACGGCACCACGCACGACGTGCTGGCCTGCTGGTTCGGCGTGGACCGCTCCACCATCACCCGCGCCATCGGCGAAGTGCGGCCCCTGCTCGCACAGCGGGGCTGCACCATCGCACCGGACGTCCGTCTGCGTACTCTCGCCAACGTCATTGAGTACCTCGGCGTCGACGGTCGGACCGGCATCATCGACGGCACGGAGGTCCGCGTGCGACGCCCAGCCGCTGGCCTCAAGGACCGCGACAAGTTCGTCTCCGGAAAGACCACGCAGAACGCCGTGAAGTCCATGGTCGTCACGGACGCCGAGGGGCGCGTGCTGTTCTGCAGCCCGGTCTGGCCGGGCAGTTGCGCCGACATCACCCAGGCCCGGCAGCTGGGCCTGGTCCAGCTCCTGGCCGACGGACCGTTCCTGGAGATCCTCGCGGATGCCGGCTACCAGGGCATGGGGGGCACAGACCGGCGGACGAGTACTGACGCCACCACATCGCACATTCAAGAAGAACGCCCCTGTCTGGTACGAGGAGCGGCACGAACTCCAGCGCAAAGCGCACTCCTCACGCCGGATCCGCGTCGAGCACGGCATCGCGCACCTCAAGAACCGGCGGGCTCTGACCCGACACTTTGGCCGACGCGAGCACATGAGCGACATCGTCCAAGCCGTCGCCGGACTGCTCTCACACCAGCAGACCGCCACCCTCGATCACGGCCTTCGAGCCCGAACACCAAAAACGCCACACACCTCGACGTGCCACGGCCAACCCTGCACGAGGTCGTTGGACCCGGGTACCCGATCGGTACGCTCACGGCATGGCAGCACTCAACGTGGACTTCTCCGACGCGGAGCTCGAAGACCTGCGGGACGCAGCCCGGGAACACGGCATGACGCCGACGGCTTTTGTGAAGGCCTCCACGTTCGATGCGATCGCCCGTCAGCGGAGCCTGAAGACAGCGGCGGAGGAGTTCCAGCGAGTCTTCTCCGACCCCGCGCTTGCCGACGCCATCGAGGCGGCGGGCATCGACGACGGCCCGAGGGCCAGCACGACGGGCAGGGTCGCCTGATGCCATGGTGTCCTCTTGGGGCATCGATGTCCGCCGGCTCCTGCAGCAGCACGAGACGGCTCTTCCCGACCAGCCCCCCCATCAGCGACGTCTCAGCCCACACCGCGCCCACACCCCCGATGCCGATGCCATACCGGCCGTTGTGCACGGTGCAGCGGGTCATGTTCTCTTCGGTGCAGCCGCCTTACGTCTCCCAGCCTGTGAGCTGGTGGCGGAATTCGTTTCCTGAGGGTGAGGCATTCGCGCCTCACCCTTCATGCCTGCGGTGTGCCCTGCGCACTCGCGCCCTTGGTACACCGGACGTCAGCTGGTGGCCTGCCGCTGTGGTGATCGCGGCAGCACGTCGATGAGAGGTGCGAGGGCACGGTCGAACAACTCGGCATGACGGGCGGGCGCTTGGGGACGCAGTCGCATGACGTACACGATGTGGTCCCGGACGGCAGCGTTGCGCAGGCTGCCGGACTGTTTGCCGCGCAGGATGTCGAGGAGGCTGGGGCCGGACCTCTCCTGCAGAGCCTCGATCATCTCCAGCTCCTCGATGTCCACGATCTCCACCGGGTCGGTATCCGAGTGGGTGAACAGCCGCTTCGCGCGGGCGCGTTCACGGATCACGGTCAGGGTGATGGGGTTGACGGGAAAGCCCTCCGGCAGCACCAGCAGGGGCAGGAAGCGGCGGCCGTCTGCAGGGGATACGCCGGTGAGGGCGGATTCGTCGCGGCGCAGCGCGGTGATGGTCGCGTCGATCTGCCCGAGTTCCTCAACGAGTTTGTCGATGTCCTCGATCTGTGACTCACCCGGCACGGCGGTGGCGGCGTCGCGGCGCAGCTGGGTGGTGGTGACCTCGATGACGATCCAGGTGCCAGGGTAGTCGATCACCGCGTCGGCGATGCGCTGGCCCGGGGCAGTGTAGGCGGCCTTGAGGTCGTCATCGTCGTAAACTCGACGCGTGGTGCCTGCGTCCCCGGTGATGTTGTGCAGGACTTCGTTGACGTAGACCTCACTGAAGTGACGCAGTGTCTGCTCGGCCCGCGCAGCCGTGATGCGGTGCCCTTGAGGCTTGGGGCGGAGCGGGAACTTGATGTCGAAGATCGGCAGCCATCCGAACACCCGGCTGACCAGGTGGCGGGGGTCGAGGATCAGCAGACGTTCTTCGGGCAGGCGGATCACGGGCCACCGCTGGAAGGGGTCGAAGGACCATTCGGTGCGCTGTTCGGGGCGCTCGTCGCGCACGGCCTCGCGCATTCCGGGCAGATCGGTGCTGATCAATGCCAGTACTGCTGCAACGCGTTCGGCAGGCATGGCCAGGGCAGCCAGTTCTTCCGGCTCGATGACAAAGCGTCCCATCGTGGTGCGCAGCCACAGGTAGCCGGCCAAGGCCGCGAGGTCCTCGAGAGGAACGCCGGTGCAGTCCTGATAGATCTGGCTGAGAGGGACGATTCCCGGCTCACCGCTGTGTTCGGCGGGCAGTTGCAGCCAGCGCCGCGCGTGGCGGGCCAGGATGCCGGGGGCGGACCAGCTTCGGTGGAAGTGCTGGTTGGCGATGAGTTCGCGGCCCAGTGTGCCGGGCCGATCCGAGATGACGCTCGGCCCGGGATCGGAATGGTGGCCCATGGTCTGGATGAGACTGAACAGAGCACCGATGATGTCGCCGTCGGGGGCGTCGTCCGCCACGGTGTCCGGGGAGGTTTCCATGGCCAGCCGGGCCAGCAGCATGAGTGCCTGGGGCACGAGCAGTCTGCGGGTGTCGTCCCGGAGCAGGTTCATCACACGGCTGCGGGTCGGCTCGTCCAGCCATTCACGGGCGAAAAACATTTCGACGTTCTCCACGGCCGCGCCCGGCAGCTCCAGGGCGTTGAGGACGCGGGCGCAGAATCGCACAACGCCCTCCAGGGGAAGGCGCTCCAACTGGCGCACCGCGTAGTCGGCAGGCAGTGCGGCACCGAAGATTTCGTCAGGCGTGAGGTATGCCGCGCCTAGATCGATCGGTGCGGGCGGCGTGGCCGAGGCGGGCACCACCAGGCCGCTGGGGTGCTCGCTCCACCGGGGCACGAGCGCCGTCGTGGTGGAGCCCCGCAGCACCGGGTGTCCTGACGAGGGGTCGGCCAGATAGCCGGCGCGCAACGCGGCAGGCTCGGCTTCCGCGAGCATCCGGGTCAACGATTCGATCTTCTGGGCGAGCCGGTCTGCGGCTTCCATCGGCTCTCCTGTCGCGCATGTGCCACGGGCCGAATACTTACGACGGCCGGCATCGGGGGCCTTTCGGTTCCAGGATCGACCCCGCGGACCGAGCGGGCCAAGCGATTAACCCCGGCCACACCCCCAGGTGCCCGCAGCCCGGAGTGTGAGCCCCCCCTGTGCCGGGGCAGGACCGCTGCGCAGGGGGCCAGTTCAGCGGCCGCTGTGCAAGATCAGCAGACCCGGGTCTTCCCGGCCTGTGTTCCGGTGCAGCAGGGGGTGTGCCGATTCTCCTGGCCGGCGGTTGGCGGACGATCAGGTACGGCGTTGTCCGGCCGTGGTTGGTGCCGGCTGATGTTCCTCTGCCCAGGCGCCTGAGGTCTCTCCGCGGGGTACGGCGCCGTCTTGCAGGAGACGCGGATCGACGCCATGCCGGGGGCGGTTTACGCGGGAGGAAGGTCCGTGGCCTGGGCGAGGAAGTTCAGCGGGCTCCAGATGACCAGGCGCCACTCCCCCGGCCATGGATCGGGCTTGGGGTGTGCCTGTTCGTCTTCTCTGACCCAGCGCAGGGCGGCGGTCACCCTCTTGCCGTGGGAGTGCTCCAGACGGACTGTCACCGTGCAGGCTGCTGGCATGTCGTGGCCGATGGCAAGGATGTCGAAGGAGGCCAGAGGAAACGGCTCGTAGGCCTCTCGCACCGTGCTGCGTACCGCCTTGCCGTGTCTGGTGTGCAGTTCATGGGTGAGGAGATCGCTCATGGTTCCGTAGTTGCCTCGCAGCCAGCAGGACAGGAGCTGCTCCGTTCGCGTGTAGACGGGGTGGCTGGTGAACGGCTCGCTGCCGGGCAGGTGTTCGCGCGGTGTCCACTGCTGGTTGACGCGGTCGATCTCGGCCCGCTCCGCGAGCGAGCCCAGGATTTCCTTCATCTGTCGTCCCACCCCGGACCAGGTGAAGGGCTCGGCGGTTTGCTGCTGTTGCTCCTTGTTGCGTGCGTGAGCCCAGTCGGCGACGGCGAAGAGCCGGTTCCACGCCTTGGTCGCGACGGTGATGTTGTCGTAGTTGAGGATGCTGCCGTGCACGACGCCGTTGCGGTACAGCTCGTAGACCGGCTCTTCCCGGGTGGCGCTGCGGCCTTTGGTGAACGTCTTGTGGGCGTGCGCCAGACCGCGGTGGTGGCCGACGACGCTGTCCCAGGCGTGCAGTTCCTCGGGGGTGCGGGTGTGCAGGCCGCGTCGCACGGTCTCGAACTCGTTGACGAAGCCGTCCATGACGCTCAGCAGCAGGTGGATGCAGGAGTAGTAGCGGCCGGCGAAGTAGTCCTCGTGTGCCTTTTCGACCAGGGGAAGTCTGCGCCGCATGGCAGGCAGCCGCCGCAGGAGGTGGATCATGAACTGCAGGCGTTCGCTGTCGTTGTAGTGGTCGATGAGCATCGCTTCGGCCCCGTCCGCGTCCTGGGGCATCTCCGCGAGGATGGTCCGCACGACCGACAGCGACAGGTGGTCGTGGAAGATCCAGTTCTTGTCGCTGAGCAGGTCGTAAAAGGCGTCGACGGTGTCTCCCAGCTCACGGATCTGGCGCTGGAGGGACTTGGTTTGCGCTCTCATCGGCCAGACGAACAGGCGCAGGATCTTCAGCTGTTGTTCCAGTTCGAGGAACGACGGAAGGTCACGGGCTGACTTGTAGGACACGGACGGATCGTACGCAGCGGCACTGACAGCGCCCCCACTATTTCCTTGCACTCACCAGTGCTCGCTGACAACCGCAGCCTGCACGACAAGGCCAACTCCACACCACAAGCGGACATTGGGCCCGTCTGTGAGTAGAGCAGGAAACTCATCGGTCGTGGGCAACTGCGGTTGCGGTGGGAGTTGTGCAGACATCAAACACTGTTTGCTGCAGGGCTTACCGGTGGCGGGGGCAGTATCAGCGGCGTTGAGCCCTGGCGCGGTCCACGGTTGCCAGTCGCTCAGGCTCTTCATGGAGGAAGAGCCCTTCGGGGTCCACCAGCGGGATCATCACCGGATGGAGATCGTCGCCTGCGGGGTCTTCTTCGCCGTCATGGCGCCGGGCAACCGCCCGTCCGGCGCCCGCGACCAGATCAGCGAGCTGAAGGGACGGGTGGTCCACGGAGCGGCCGCGCACCAGATCTACGAGGTGACCGCCTTCGACAAGGCCACGGACCATGCCCACGGCGATCGAGCCGCGCTCCAGCACGTCCAGCTTGTCGTCCGTCAGCAGCCGCTGATCGTCGGCGAGCGCATGGATCTTGCCGCCGTGGCGAGCCGAAGCGTGGAGGACGATTGTGGGCACAGCGGTGATGAGGGGATCCAGGCTGTCGTCAAGGAGCCCGTACGGGCCAGCCGGTGTGGCCTCAGCCGGGCGCTCCCGGGCGAACGCTTCGGCCTCAGGGCGGGCTGCGCGCAGCATTTCCAAGACAACCGCTGCTTTCTTTGCCTGAGGGGCTTTGCGGCGGCGAGCGTAGGCGCAGGATTCTTCGATGACCGTGTAGAGGTCGTCGACGGAGATCTGATCGCCCGTGCGGTTCTTCTTGGAGAAGAAACCCACGGCGGTGGAGACGAGCCGGTCGAAGCCATCACGGCCCAGAGCCCGCGTTCCTTCGGTGGTCACGTCCCGGGCCCACTGCCGGGCTACGCCGTTGCTGACTATGTCGTAGCCCATCCTGTGGAATCGCTCTTCCAGCAAGAGATCGACAAGTTTCGCCATGACGAAGTAGTGCGTGTCGATGATGTAGACCGAGACGCGGCCGTCCAAGGGGCCGTCAGGCCCTAGGAGTTCCGCGAGAAGGCGGCGGCGTGCTCCGGCTCCCCCGCCGGTGAACATTTTCTGGAACTTCACTTCTGGCGCGGTTTTCTGGATCCCGGCTTCTCGACGCAGCGTGTCCACGATTCTGGCGGCTTCAGCGTCATCGACAGCCACCGAGCCCAGCGTCATGTATCGGTCGCGGCCGAAGAGCTGATCGCCGTTGTAGCCGGACTCGTCGATGGCGATCCAGCGGCCGTCGCCAGCGCAGTCATCGGTGGGTGCCTGGCGGTTGCGGCGGCTGAAGTTGGGCCCGAGCAGGCCGGTGCCGGCGTTCGGCGTGTGGTCGCGTTCGATCATGCGGACATCCTCAGCTGCGGCGGGCAGGGCCGACAACCCGCCCGAAGTTACGGCCCCTTGCGGTGCGGTGGCATGGTGAGGGCTGGTGTCACCGGATCGCGTGGCGCTCTCTGCGCTTGGCGACGCCCCTCCCACTGGCGTTCTCCGTGTCCTGGGTACCCCCTCGGACCGGCCTCGTGAGACTGGCATGACCCCAGGTACGCCAGCCGCCCTCTGCTGCTGCGTGGACATGGCTACTGTTTCCGGCCTGGGGCTAGGGTGCCGTGCGCGGTGATCGCAGGATCGAGTTCCAGGCAAACCAATCCAGGTTCCCGGCCCCCAGTTCCCATGGCGACTCCAGCGGCAGTTCCCGGGTTGCCTCAAGCTCGCATCCGTGACGAACGCCGGGGCCTCGATGAGGCGGGGTGGTGTGGGCGCCCGTCACCAAGATGGCCCCTTGCGGCAGGCGGGGAGGCGGTCAGCGCCGCCAGCGCTGCCACCAGCGCTGTTGTCCACCAGTTGAGGTGCTGGCTGTCGCGCCGTGGTCGGCGTGGGCGAGCGGCGCGGTGAGCGTGACAGGCGAGTTGTCACCAGTGGTGATGCTGATGTTCTGAACGGCCCGGTGGACCTGCTCCGGAGTGGGCGTGCCAGATCCGGCCGGCATCGTGGAACGCAGCTCGGCGACGAACTGCGTGAGACGGGTTCGGACTTGGTCAAGGATGTCGTGCAGGACAGAGGGAGAAACCGCCCAGTACAGGTCGTCGATGACGATACCTCGGCTGCGGGATCGGTCCATCGCGCTCATCAGCGTGCGCAGTTCGGCCGCGCCGGGAAGGCTGAGGTGGACTGATTGGCCGGGCGGGGTCCGGTCGATTAGGTTCTGCAGCTGGCCGACACCGTACGTGATGGTCACGTCTTCGTTGATCTTGCCCCGTGTGAAGTCGGGAAGATGCAGGACGCTGATGGTTTCACCATGGCGTTGCCAGGCGGGCGAGTGCGAGTCGGCCTGGATGAGCGCGCGCGGGCGCCGGTAGTCCGGAACACTGGAGGCGGGTTTGCCTCCGTAGCCCTCGAGTTCGTTGAGAGCCCATTGTCTCAGGGGCCGGGAGGCGCCGTGGCCGCCGATGACGAGCGCGAGGCGCAGCAGTCCGGCGAGCGGGGCGGTGTCGTCCAGGACGCCGTGCTCCAGCTGTTCCACGGGCTGCGGCCTCTGGCGCGCGGGCTCGGTCATCTGCCCAGCGCAAGATAGGCGACGACGGCACCGGCCACCGTTCCCAGAGCACTGACGGCACCCCAGAAGATGCCGCTGCGGTACCACGGCCCCGGTGGGGCCGTGGTGGAGTCTGCCGGTGCCGGGTGTCCGGCGCTCGCATGGCCGCCCTGGGAGGCGTGTGCATGAGGGGCGTTCACCGTGACGGGCGAGTTGTCGCCGGCGGTGACCTGGACCGAAGGGCCTTGCTGAGGATCGTGCGGTGCAGGGAGGTGACCTCTTCGGCTCATGGTGTTCATCAGCTCCTTGTAGCGGTCGAGTACGGTATCTCGGGCCTGGGAGAGATCGCGCAGGGCCCGGGCGTACCGTTCGGGATCGGTGCGCCGCCACTCCGGGGGGACCTCGGTGTATGCGGCGTCGTGGTCGGGGGTGAAGGTACCGTTGATCTCGTCGACGAGACGGGCCAGGGCCTCCATGAAGCCATGGTGGGCCACTTCGAGTTCCGGGTCGACGAAGTCGATGACATCGCGCTGCAAGGCGTCCAGGGCCGAGTCGACTCCCTCGGCGACGAAGTCGGGGATGCGCCGCATCGGCATCCGCCGAGAAAGCTGGACCAGCCAGGCGGCGTCCGCCGGCACTGCCTCGGCCACCCGCGCCGCCTTGGCCCGGTCACCGCCCATGGCCGTCACCGACACTCCCTTTCTCGGTAGGCCGCCGCGACAAAGACGTCCAGTGCCTGCCCGACGGCGTTGGTATGCCGGGTGAAGGCTACGTCGTCGAGAGCGCACAGACGCTCCACGCTGGAGAAGTTCTGCATGTGCAGGTCGAACCTGACGGCAGTCTGTCCGAGCGGGACGGGCGCGTCCGGGCGGAGGAACCCGGCCTGCCTCCCTGCCCTATCAGCGGCATCGCACCAGCAGCAGGCTCCGGAGGGAGCGAACCCTCCTGACAACACAACCACTGACCGTCGCTCGCAGAGAGGCCTACTGAGCTTGAACTCATGAAGTCGTTGGGGTGAGGGAGAGGCCGGTTCCGGCGAGGCATCCGTCGATAAGGTGGGGGTGGTATTGGATCTTCCTCATGCCGTGGCGGATGGTCTGGATGAGGTGCTCGGGTGTGGTGAAGGCGGTATTGGAGAGCCAGCCGCGCCTCAGCAGAGACCAGATGCCCTCGACGGGGTTGAGGTCGGGTGCGTAGGAGGGCAGCTGGTAGACGGTCAGCCAGTCCTGCCGGTCGATGAACTGCCGCATGCCGTAGGCGAGGTGGACGTTGAGGTTGTCCCAGACGAGCACGATCGGCCCGCCGAGCTGGGCGTGGGCGGTGATGAGCAGGTCGCGGTAGTCGGTCCAGGCGAAGCTCTTGCGTCCATCGCGTCGGCCGTCGTCGCGGCGCGGCCGGTAGATCAGCCTCGACCGCTGGCCGGGTTTGTAGCAGGTCAGGGCGGCGATCGAGATCCGGCGGCGGGAGCGGCCTCGGACCCGGATCACAGGTGTCTTCCCGCGGCGGGCCCAGGTGCGGGCAATCGGCGGCGTCATCGAGAAGCCGGACTCGTCCTCGAAGACGATCCAGGCGTCGAGCGCCGCCGCGAGGTTTCCACCTGCGGCCAGGTCTCCTTCACCCAGCCGGTGACCAGATCCTCGTCCCGCTCAACCGCTCGTCCGGCTGGCACCTGGCAGGAGAAGCCGTGCCGGATCAGCAGCTTGCGCACCCCTTGCAGGGTGCAACTCTTGTGGAAGCGGCGGCCAATCACCGTCTTGACCCTGGAGAGCGTCCACCGCTGATCCGGCCAGCCGTGCGCAACCGGCCCCTTCACCAACTCCGCCTCCAGCTGGGCGAACTGCACCTCGCTCAACCAGGGCGGCGAGGCGAATCCCGCCGACCGCAGAGCCCGCGGACCACCCTTGTCCCACAACCGCCGCCACCGCTGCACCGACCGGACGCTGACCCGTAACTCCTTGACGATCGCCGAGCACGGCTCGCCCCGGGCGAAGCCCTCGGCCGCCTTCATCCGGATCCCCTCGCGGAACTGCCGGCGCTCGTCCGACAGACCGCCGCCCTGCGCGTACCTCATGACAACGGCCTACCGCGAGGATCAAACCCTGTCAGCAACTACCACAACCCGAGTTCAAGCTCAGTAAGAACCGGCTCAGTGGGTCAAGGAGCATCACCGGTCGCTTTCAAGCTCCTCAGCACCGACGGCTGCACCGGCTGTCTGGGATTTACACACGGGGCGGACGCACAGCCTGCGCAGCCGCTTGGAACAGGCCGGGCCAGCTCGACCAGCCCTAAGCCGACTGAGCCGAAGTTGCCCTGGCTGTGACCGGTTTGAGGAAGTATCTGCACAGCGGGAGGTTCACGATGAGATGTGGTGACGGGATGCAGCAGACAGAATTCAGACCAGTGGGCGTTCGGCTGCGTGCTCCTCGGCTCGCTCTGGCCTACCGCACCATGGACGACTGGGTACCAATGGCTCGCGGCGCCGTGGCCAGCATTTCCAGGGTGTGGGGTGGCTCGGGCGCTGTCGTGCTACCGGTGCCCGGCATGTCCCCGCAGGCGAAGACTGCTGATGCTCTGTTGCCTCTGCTGCGCCCTTATGATCCCGATCATGTGGCTGTACTACTGCCGACCTTGGCCGATGTAGCGCACATGGACCCGACGGTGGTCAACCGCGTTCTAACCCAGTTTGCGGTCCCGGGCGAAGACAGCGACGTCACGTGGCGACGCGTGAGCTCGCTGTCCCTCCAGCCTCTGGGGTGGGAGGGTGTGGCCGATCAAGTAGACAGCTGGTGTTCTCCGTTCAAAGGGGTGCACCGGGACCAGCAGAGGTTCAAAGCCCGCAACATCATCAGCCTGGAACATTCGCACGACTCCCGCAGAAGTCTGGCGACCGTGCCTGCGCTGCCCAGTGGGCCGGTATTCACGCTCGACCTATCGGGCGTGGATGCGGCAGTCGCGCTAATGGTGGAGTCCCGGATCGGCGCGGTTCATCCGGATGCCCGGCGAGGACTGGATCTCGTGGAACTCTCGGTCGAAGAAGAGGACCTGCCGGCGCTCGTCCATCTGGCCATCACCGGCACACCCCGGGCAGGATGGGATCTGGCAAGCCGCTATCGCGGCGCCGTTGGTGGCGGGGCGTCAGACGATCTGACGCCCGATGAGTTCATGGCGTCCACCCCCTTCGCTCACGCTGCGCGCTGGACCACACAACCGGTCTTCTACCCTCCGAAGCCCGTCGTCTGGGTCGTGGGCGAGACGGCGGAAGACCATGCTCTGGCCATGCTCTGCGACCGCCTCTATCAGCACGCCGCCTGGATCCCGCTCCGTCTGCTGGAAGAGGGCGGCCCCCTTGCCCGAGCGGTCAAGGGGGCCCTGTACACCTTCCAGGGCGTGGGACACGGCGACGAGTCACCCATCCTGCTAGCAAGCGCCAGTCAGCCCCAAGAGAATCTTCAGGTCCTGGCGGCGGAACTCAACCGTCCGTTCAACTCGGTGACCATGCACGCCGATGATGGGGAGTCGGCGGCACTAGACGTCCGCAAGGTCAAAGCGGCTACTCTCACGGAACTCGCCCAGCACGACGGCATCACTCTGCTTGCCGACCCAGACGCTTACCAGATCTCGCAGCGGGTGCCAACAAGCCAGGAAGCTGGGAGTATTTCGCTGCTGACGCCGCTCCAACTGCCCAGGGCTCAGGCCGCAGCCCACCTCGGAGCGGAACTGCACTGGTACGTTGACGTCTGGCTCCCCTACTACGCCCTTCCAGCCCGCCCCGCCCTCCCAGGGTCGTGCCTCACCCAGGAGACGGGAGCCGCCATCCCCGACACGGTGGCGCGTGTGGCGCGGCATTCGGTCTCGTTCATCTCCGCGAACATGGGATTCGCCACTCCGGACACCCGCTATGCCCAGCCTCTCCTGCAATTCCCCTCTGCAGACCGGGTGTTCGAGAAACTGGCTGGCGCGCACGGCGCCACGGTGGAGCGCTCGAGTGCGGGGCTCCAGGCTGCCATCGCGGTGGAGATGTGGGGCTCCCCCGAAGCCTTCGCAGCCGATTTGCACGGGCCAGCACGCGACGTGCTCAACTCTTTCCTCCCGCCTGCCAAGAAACGGGACGGCAACTACGGGCCCGGCTACGCCATCCGCGGCAGCGGCTACGTAGCGTTGGAGGACATCAAGAACACCCTGGGCAGCGAGACCTTCGACGCACCCCGCGATCTCGTAGACCGGCTGCTGGGCATGAACGCGCTGCGCCGCGGCCTCCTCCTCAACTGCGCACGCTGTCACTTCGAGGCCTTCTACCGCATCGAACAGGTCGGGCCCGCCTTCGATTGCGAAGCCTGCGGGCACACCAGCCCCCTGGCGCGGGGACGCTGGTACAAGGACGATGCTGAACCCTGCTGGTACTACGCCCTCGATCAGGTTGTGCGGGACCTTCTCCGACAACACGGCGACGTCCCGCTCCTCGCGGCCCAGCAACTCCGGCAGAAGGCGGCCTCGGTGCTCTGGTCTCCCGAACTGAACGTCACGCACGCAGATGGATCCATCGAACTCGACCTGTGCCTGATCGTCGACGGTCGGATCATCGTCGGGGAGGCAAAATCCAACAACACCCTCAAGGCCAGCAAGGGCACCCAGGAAGCCGCAGCCAGACTCGTACATGCCGCTCAAATCCTCACCGCGGACGAGATTGTGCTCGCCACAACCAGACCCGCCTGGGCACGGGGCACACGAGCAGCAGTAGAACAAGCCGTGGAGAACCAGTGGGCACACGGCCCTCGCCCCATCGTGACCGAAATGGTCAACGTCGGCACCACCTCATGACGTCCACAGGCTGACCTACATTCCGGCCACAACACGGACCGTCACAAAGCCCGCTACTGGCGAACCACCCACGAACACCCGCGACGCCACACAACCGCGAGAGGATCTACCCGACAACGACTCGCCCGGCCTGCCCTCGACCGCCGCTACCGGCGGCTCCGCGATGCTGAGCAATCAGCGCTCATAGTGAGCAGAGCCCGGAATCTCGCAGGTCATACGGGCTTCTGGATATGACCTGCCACCGCTACCCGCCAGTACGTTTCGATGTGTCCCGCTCTTCGACTTGAGCAATGCGCAGGCCAGCCTCGAGGAACTGCTCACTTTCAGAAGGGCCGCAACAGCACACGCAGTCCGTCGGCGGCCAGCGTCTTGGCGGCCTGCTCGGCGCCTTCGCCGTTGAGATCAGCGAGGACGACGGCGGCACCGGCCTCGGCGAGTGCCCGGCCGTAGACCTGGCCGATGGCGCCGGCACCCCCGGTGACGACGGCGACCTTGCCGTCCAGGCGGAGCCGGTCGAGTGTGCTGCTCATGGGGCTTCCTTCGTCAGACGGGACAGGTAGGCGTCGACATCGGCACCGTGCTCGCGCAGTTCGTCGGCGGCCTGTGGTGCGGTGAGGATGAGGAAGCGGTCGTTGGCGACGCCCTCGGCGACGAGTTCGCCGACCGAATCGGCGTCCAGGACCGGGAAGTCGGGGCCTCGGGGCGGTGCCGGTTCCCCGTAGAAACTGATCTGCTCGACGATGTTGGTGGCCACGCCGGCCGGGCACAGACAGGAGACGCCGATGCCGCGTGGACGCAGGTACAGGGCGAGCGCCTCGGACAGGCCGACGACGGCGTGCTTGGTCGCGGTGTACGGCAGGCGGTCGAATCCGTAGGGCAACAGGCCGGCCGTGGAAGCGGTGTTGACGACATGGCCCGACCCCTGCTTCAACAGGTGTGGCAGGAATACGAGGTTGCTGCGGACGACGCCCAACAGGTTGACGTCCACGACGCGTTGCCACGCCTCCAGGGGAATGTCCTCGACGGGGCCGACGGCCAGGATGCCGACGTTGTTCATGACCAGGTCGATGCGGCCGAAGCGGTCGAGGGCCAGTTTCCGCACCGCTTGCAGGTCGTCGAGGCTGGTCACGTCGCACGCCAAGGCGGCGCCCTGGTCGCCGAGTTCACCGGCCACAGCGTGCGCGCGCTCGCCGACGAGGTCGGTGACCACGACACGCGCGCCGCGCCGGGCGAAGGCGTGGGCGGCGGCACGGCCGATCCCGCTGCCGGCGCCGGTGATCACCGCCACGGCGTTGTGCAGATCGATACTCATCGGGACGTCATTCCTCCGCTCGCGGGTGGGAGGGCGGCTGTTCAGGGATGAAGTGGCAGGACCGGTCCACTCGCTCCGGTCCCGGTCCCGGTCCCGGGCTCGTTCTCGGTATCACCGAGCACGGACGAGGTCGTCGAGGACACCGGGGCCTGGAGGAAGCCGACCAGGCCGTCCAGCAGGTCCCCGACATGGACGGCGAAGGACACCACGTGCCCGCCGCGGGCCCGGGTGCGTTCACGTTCGGAGGCGGCATGAACGCCGAAGGCCAGGGCCTGCGAGATGCGGTGGCCGCGCAACGGCTCGGGAAGGTGCGGCAGCAGGGTGCCGATCCGCTCGACGAAGTCGATGGTGGGCCTGCTCAGTTCGACTGAAAGGTGTTCGAAGACGTCCCGGCGGCCGTGCTGCTGGAGCATCGCGACGAAGCTGAGGTAGTGACTGCCCTCCTGTTCGCCCTGTTCCAGGACGGGCAGAAGGTGGCACTCCACCCATGTCCTGAGATCGTCCGGACGCCTACGCGCGACCAGCAGCCCGCGTCGTTCGTTCAGCTCCGGCAGCCGGTACTCGAAGATCTCCTGGACAAGGCGCTCCTTCGTGCCGAAGTGGTACTGCACCGCCGTGTTGTTGCCGTTCCCGGCCGCCGCGCTGATCTGACGCAGAGACACCCCGTCGAGACCGTGCTCGGCGAAGAGCCGCTCGGCGGCCAGGACGATCTGTTCCTTCACGGACGGTTGAACCACGACACCAGACTCCTCGAAGAGCAGTGTTATGCAGGTTCGAGAACATCATTTCCGCATGACAGGAATCTAGTTTTGTCCTGGCGTGAAGTCAACTGCCTTAGCAGTCAGTCAGTTGGAGAAATGTTCAGGACCCCGGCGGCGGGAAGACCCGCCCACCGGTGTCCGCGACCCTGATACCGATGGCCTCGATCGGGCACGACTCGGCCACCTCCAGCACCTCTTCGGATGCCGGAAGGGTGGCGGACCTCGCATGCCCCTGGCCGTTCGCGTCGAGTTCGAAGTGCTCGGGCGCGGAGGCGGCGCACAGCCCGGTGCGGACGCACATCCGTGTGTCGACGGTGACGTTCCACCGCTCGGTCGTCATCGGGCTCCTTCGATGACCAGCGGCAGGGTCTTCCAGCCGCGCACGGTCGAGGTCTGCGCCAGCTCGGCGTGGTCCCAGTCGACGTCCCAGCCGGGGACCCGATTGAGGATCTCCTCCGCCGCGATCCGGCCCTCCAGCCGAGCCAGGGCCGCGCCCAGGCAGTAGTGGGCGCCGACGCCGAAGCTCATGTGCTGGGTGACGCGGTGGATGTCGAAGCGGTCGGGGTCGTCGAAGCGGCGGGGGTCGCGGTTGGCGGCGGCCTGGATGAAGAGGATGGCACTGCCGGCCGGCACCGTGCGGTCGTACAGCTCCACGTCCTTGGTGACGTACCGCCCGGTGAACGGCCCGGTCGGCTCGAAGCGCAGGATCTCCTCGATGGCGTTGGGGATGAGGGTGGGGTCGGCCGCCAACTCCCGGCGGGCTTGCGGGTATCGGGCCATGAGCGCGCCGAACCAGCCGATGAGCCGGCCCGTGGTCTCGTTACCGGCCCCGGCGACCACGGAGCAGTACCCGACCCCTGTCGACCGGTGAGGGGCTCGTGTGGCGCCCCCTTTTAGGACCCTGACATGGGAGGAGTCGACTACGCAGCGGGACCAGTCGAAGC
>NZ_JBSFLV010000189.1:0-16510 GCF_053599215.1 Streptomyces sp. NPDC001002
TCCTCCCCCGGCAGCAGGGAGAACACGGCCCGGCCCTCGGCCACCTCGTCGAGCGTGAAGTCCAGCGTGGCCGCGACGGGCGGTGCCGGGAGCCGCCGACGGGGTCCACGACCCCGGTGTCTCAGGCGTCCTCGGTCGTGGGCCGCTGTGTCAGGAGCCAGGCTCGGACGTCGAGTGCCTTCTCGATCTCCGGGTCCTGCGCGGCGTGGTCGTTCTCCACCTCCGCGATCTGACGGCGCAGGCCGACGATTTCGTCGAGCGCCGTGATCGCCATGTCGTGCCGGTCGGCATCGATGCAGCACTGGGCGTAGCTCTCGAAGCTCCCGACCAGGTCGTGCACGTACGCCTCCGGCAGCGCCTGGGCGAGCTCCACGCGCAGCAACACGCACTCGGCGAACAGCGGCAGTGCCGTCTCGGCCGCGCCGGCGGCACTGATCTGGAGGCCGAGGTCGTGCAGGCTCAGGGCGAGGTCCACGTTGTGGACCTCGGGTGACCGCTCGGCGAGAGCACGCCTGATCTGCACCGCCTCGGTCATCGCGGTCAGCGCCTCGGCGGGCCGGTCCGCCTGCCGCAGGGCGTGCGAGAGGTTGTGCAGAGCGCGGGCGAGATCGTTCTCGTGGACACCGGGGCGGGACTCGGCCAGCGTGCGGAACAGATGTTCCGCCTCGGTGATCGCGGCCAGCGCCTCCTCGTGCCGTCCCACATCGCCCAGCACGATCGCCATGGTGTTGAGGCCGATCGCCAGCCCCGGCACATGGCCGTCGGGAAGAAGCTCGGCGAGGACACGGCGGATCTCCACCGACTCGCTGATCGCGGCCGGGGCGTCCTCGTGCAACCCCAGCCGGTTGTAGCGGTTCGCGAGGTTGTGCAGGGCGTCGGCGAGGGCGGGGAGGCAGGCCGGTTCCTCGTCGGCGAGGCCGCGCAGCAGGTCGACGGCCTCGACGAGGGCGGTCAGCGAGTCCTCGTGGCGCCGCATGGTCGCCAGACAGCTCGACAGGACGTTGAGGCTGCCCGCGAGGTCGAGCGCGTACAACTCCGGTTCCTCGGTGGTGAGTTCACGGAAGATGTCCGCCGCCTCGGTGACGGCTTCCAGTGCCTCCTGATGCCGTCCGGTCTCCCGCAGCCGGTGGGCGAGGCGGTTGAGGCCGAGGGCGAGTTCCGCGCGGGCGGACGCGGTGGGGCTGTCGGCGACACGCCTCAGCAGGTCGACGCCTTCGGAGACGGCTTCCAGCGCCTCCTGGTGGTGTCCGGCGTCGCCGCGCCAGTCTGAGAGACCGAGCAGCGACATCGCCAGGGCCACGGTGTACCGCTCCGGGTCGTCCGCCGCGGCCTGCCGGTAGTGCGGGACCAGGGCTTCGGCCAGGTCGAGCCCCACTCCGGAGAGCACTTCGGTCCGCTCCGGCAGGGAGTTGCCGAGCACACGCAGGAGTTCGACGTCGTCGGACTCGCGCGCCACCTGTGTCAGGGCCGTCAGCAGCGGTGCCGGCGACTCCACCTGGGTGGCCACGGCGATCGCAGCCGGGGCCAGTGTGCGCGCGTGGTCGACGCACCAGCGGGTCAGTGTCTCGGCCACCCCCGGTCCGAGCGTCCGGTGCGCGGCTGCGCGGGCGCACACCGTCAGCAGCGAGGCCGCCTCCTCGTACCCGATGTGCCGGATCACCGCCTCCACGGCACGGCTGCGGTCGCGGTCGAGGACGTGGCGGCCCACCAGCCGTTCGGCGAGCCGGTCGGGTTGCAGGCTCCCGAAGGCCGTGTGCCGGTCGGCCGCGGGGTACAAGGCGGTCAGCCAGGCCCGTACGGCGTCGAGCCGATCCAGCGGTTGGTCGGAGAGTCCGGGCACGCGGGTGAGGAACGCGTCGACGGCCTGTCGCTCGGGTGCCCCGATGAGCGCCGCCACGGCGAGGGTGTCGATGAGCGTGGGCAGGCTCATCCCCGGCAGCAGGCCGTGTGCCCGGGCCAGTGACTGCCAGTGGCGGCGCTCGTGGTCGAGCACGCGGTCCTCGGGCCCGCGGGGTGTTCCGCGGGGCGGTTCCTCGGGCGGGTGCGTGGCGTCGAGCAGGTCCGCCAACGCCGTCATCTGTACGGCCAGGACGGTGCGGTCCTCCGGTTCCGTCCGGCGCTCCGCCCGGCCGAGCCGTGCGGCGGCGGACGCCCAGTCGGCGTCGGGTCCGCCGGGCAGGTCACGGAGGGCGACGGCGTAGGCCTCGACGGACTTCGTGTACAGGTCGACGTCGTTCGGCTCCAGCAAGGGCAGCCGGTGCACGACGGCCGGGTCCGTGAGGTCGGCGACGGCGTCCCCCGAGGCGGCCAGTTCCTGCCACCAGTCGCCGACGGTGCGGGCGAGCAGCAGCACCTTGACGTGGCGTTCCCGGCGCGTGAGTTCGCCCAGCAGCGCGGCGAGTTGGTGGACGCGGCCCTCGGCGTAGTCGACCACGACCAGCGTCGGCACGACCACGTCGGCGATCACCGACAGCTGCTCGGCGGTGGCGGTGGCACGCGGCCATACGACCGCCCAGCCGTCCTCGGCGAGCAGGTCGCCGAACCGCTGGGCCAGACGCGTCTTGCCCTGCCCGCCGGGGCCGTGCAGCAGCCACACGGCGGTACCGGGGAGTGCGGCCCAGGCCGACAGCTCGTCCAGCTCCTGGTCCCGGCCCAGGAACGGCACGACGGCGCGCCGGGCGGTGAGCAGTCCGGCGGGGGTGACCGCGACGCCTCCGCCCGGCGGCAGATCGTCCACCTCGCGCAGTTCCACACCCCGGCACTCGGGCGATCCGCCGTGCTCGGCCAGTCGGGCCCGGAACCGGGGATCGCGCAGGAGCACGTACGCCGGTACGGCCTCCAGCGCGGCGTGCGCCCGCCCGGCCGGGTCCGCGGCGATCACGCCGGTCAGCAGATCGCCGCAGAACACGGCGGCACCGGACAGCCCGCCCCACGGCGACGGGCCGTCCGGAGGATGCCCGTCCAGCCGCATCACATAGCGGTCGCCGACCATCCGGTCGCCCGCGTTGAGCCGCCCGGACAGCTGACTGACGTCCACGGGCCGACCCGGGCGCTGCACCAGGTTCGGCACGCCCCAAGAGGTGCAGGGAATGCCGGTGCGGTGGGTGACCGTACGCCCCCATGTCGCGGCTTCACCGGCCGGCGCCCAGTGCGGATCGTCGATCAGCACCAGGGCCGCGTCGTCCCGCCCGCCGTGCGTACCGCACCACACGACGGTCCCCGCGAACTCGCCGGGCCGTCCGGGTCGGAACACCGTGACCGCACGGCCCTCCGACCGCCCCACATGACCGGAGGTCAGAGCCAGGCGCGGGCCCACGAGGTAGCCGGAGCCGGGGCCGTCCGAGCCGGTGACCGCCACCACCGAGTCCCAGTTCACGTACGTGCCTCCGGGGCGCTCATCGCCCGATGTGGTCCGACACGTCACCCGGACCGGTGGCCCGCCGCACGTCGCCGCCCACCAGGAGGTCCCTGCCGTCGGCGCGGCGCGGGGTGAGCGAGAGGGTCACCCGGTGCGTCCGGCCCCGCGACACTCCCGCCTCGGCATCGCCGGACACCACCCAGGCCTTGAATCCGGCCTTGGCTCTGGCGTCCGACCGCAGCTCCACGGCTAGTTCGAGCTCGATCGTCCCGACCTCGAACACCACTTCCTGCCCGGCTCCGCGTGCGGCGGCGGTCAGCAGTTCGTCCCGCAACCCCTCGACCGCGTCGGCCAGTTCGATGTCCACGCCCGTGCCTCCCCGTTCCCGACTGAGCAACTGGTCGGAACTATAGGGTCCTTACACGGATACCGGCGTGTTCCGGCCGTGGCCGCACGGCGACCTATCGGTGTCGTGACGGCGGCGAACCGTCCGCCTCCCGCGCCGTGGCGCCAGGCACGCGGAAACACGCGCTGACCGACTTTCCGTGCGGGCAGGAGTGCGCCTCCCACGTGTCGGCCACGGCGTCCACGAGGAGCATGCCGCGGCCGCCGAGGCTCTCCGTGTCGGCCTCCCGGGGAACGGGCAGCTCCCCGGACTTGTCGTGCACGGAGACATGCAGGCACTGGTCGTCACAGATCATCACGAGCTGGGCGCTGCTGTGGGCGTGCCGGTGGGCGTTGGTCACCAGCTCGGACACGGCGAGCAGGACCGCGTCCACCGTCTGCGGCGCGGCGGCGGTCCACCCTCGCGCCTCCAGATGCGCGCGTGCCCAGTCGCGTGCTGTCTTCACTTCGCTGTTCAGGGGCAGCGTGCGTGCCCAGCCCACTGCCCGGAGCGACGAGCCGTCCACGGCGATCCCTCCTCGTTGCGGCGAGTACGGTCAGCGACGGGCGAAGAACTTCCCGAACAGGCGCCGGACTTGGGACCTGCGCCGCGGGTCGGCGGCGGCTCGACGTGCCTGTTCGGCCAGCCGTCGCCCCTGAGGGCTCGCGGCGAACTTCTTGATGCGATCCGTCGTGCCTGCCATGACGCTCCTTCTTCGAGACACCGTGCCTGGATCTGTTTCGGGTACCCCCGAAAGCCCGGAACACCGGCTCGGTCCTGTCGCTGAACCCTTCCGCCGGAAGGCGTCGGTCGGCTCTTTCGGGGAACCCGTCAGGTCGTCGGCACCCAGGCCGGGACGAATGAGGCGCTCACCGTGGAAAACCGCAATGACCCCAACGCCGTTGTGCTGCCGTCCCACGAACGACTCACCCTGTTGCGTATCGAGGCGCATCTGCGGGAGGACCGTCGGCTCACCCGGCGTATGCACCACCCGGGCGGCACACCGTGGCTCCCGCTGTCGGTGGCCGCCCTGACGTGGGCCTCGCTGCTCCTGCTCGTCGCGGGAATCCTCACCTCGGCCCCCGCCGCCCTGTGGTGCTTCGCCGCGCTGTGGCCCGTCACCCTCCTGCTGGCCTTCCGCCTGCCGCGGCGTCCGACCCGCTGACCGGGGTCCGTCAGCCCCCGATGTACTCCCGGAGCCACGGCAGGGTCAGTGCCCGTGTGGCCTTGGTGCCGATGCCGGCGGAGACGCTGTCGTAGGCGTGATCCATGAAGGGGAGTTCGACGTAGTCGTGGGTGACGCCTGCCGCGGTCAGTTTGTCGGCGAAGGCCTCGGTGTGGTCGGCGAACACGAGGTGGTCGCGGGAGCCCTGGAGGATCAGGGTCGGCGGGGTGTCCTCGCTGATCTGGTTCGCGGAGTCGACGGCTTCGTAGCGCTCCGGGTACTGGGCGGGGTCGCCGCCGACGTACCGGTCGCCGGACTCCTCGCCGTACGCGCTCTCGCCCACGGAGGTCGAGAGGTCGACCACGGGGTAGGCGGCGATCACGGCGTTGACCTTGGGCAGTTGGCCGGCGGTGCCACAACTGGGCTTGAGGGCGCCCGAGTTGGCCTTGTAGGCGACGTTGATGGCCAGGTTGCCGCCCGCGGACCCGCCGAAGGTGGCGACCCGGTCCAGGTCCAGGCCGTACTCGGAGGCGTGTGCGGTGGCCCAGGTCATGGCGCAGCCGACGTCGGCGTCGGCGGTGTTCCAGGTGTGCTCGGTGGCGGTGGCCAGCCGGTAGTCGACGTCGAGGACGGCGTACCCCTGGTCGGCCAGCCAGCTGGTGTAGACGGTGGGGCCGCGGCTGCCGCTGATGAAGCCGCCGCCGTGGATGCTGACGACCAGCGGGGCCGCCGTCTCCGACGCGCCCTCGGGCAGGTACAGGTCCGCCTTCATCGGCTCGCCGCCGAGGGTGGCGTAGGTGACGGTCTTGTCGGGGCCCCGGCCGACCCCGCTCGCGGGGGTGGTCGGCGAGAACAGAAACCATTGGCCGGTGGCGCCGTGCACGGAGAACACCTGCACACCGGTGGTCACCAGGGCCAGCAGCAGAGTTGTTCCGCTGATCGCGGAGAGGGCGAGGGGCAGCCGTCGCCGGCCACGGCGGCGCAGTACGAACACGCCCGCGGCCAGGGCCAGGGCCGCGAGGACGAGGCTCCAGGAGCCGAGCGCGTCCCGGGCTATGCCGACGACGAGCAGGAGGATCTCGACCGGAAAGACGTACAGGAGCGGCGACCACCAGCCGACCGGCAGCACGGCCAGGAGCTGACCGAGCAGCAGGAACAGGGCGAGGATCAGGGCGGCCACCAGGAGCGTGCCGCGGGCGATGCGGCCGACGAGGGCGCCGCGCGACCTCGTGCGGCCCGTCCGGCTTCGTCCTGGTGGCGGGGGTGCGGCGGCGGCGGTCGCGGAACCTTCGAGGTCGTTGCGCATGGCGGATCGTGTCTCTCGTGGTGCTGACCAGAGCGGAACTGACAGCGGTTGAGTGGGGGTGACGATCAGCATGGGAGCTTGCGCATGCTGGAGGTGAGGCTCGACTTCACGGTCTCGGCGCCGATGCCGAGCTTCGCGGCGATCTCCCGGTTCGTCGCACCGAGCGCGACCTCGGCGAGGATCTCCCGCTCCCGGGCGGTCAGGCTCGCGCAGGCCGCCTGTCGACGGTCCGGCGCCGCGGCCCCGGACGGATCGGCCGGTGCGCCGTCCATGGCCTCGTCGGTCAACCGCCGTACCAGGGCGTCGAGTTGCCGCCGCTGAGGTCCGTCGGGGATCGAGGACGCGATGTGTACGAGTTCCGAGCAGATGCCGACGAGCCGACGACGCTCGGCCACGCTCGTCGTCGACTCCCCGGCCGCACGGACGCCGTCCGTGACCGTCCCGCCGGCCGCCGCCCGCAGGTTCTCCAGGCGACGGCTGAGGGACAACTCCTCGGCCAGGTCCCGCTCCAGGGCCCGTACGACCGTCATCACATCGCCGATGACCCGGTCGCCGAATACGCACTCCTGGCGCAGGCCGCCCCAGAGCACGCCGCGAGGTCCGCGGGGCACCCGGATCGGGACGGCGAAGGAAGCGCGGATCCGTTCCCGGCGTACGGCGTCGTCGTAGTCGTGGGTGATCCCGCCCGCACGGCAGTAGTCCTGGACCTGTTCCGGCCGGGCCAGGAGCATCGCCTTGCCGCCCAGTCCCGCGCCGACGGAGATACGCAGATCGCGCAGGCCCTCGGTGGTCACGCCCACGAGCCGGTCGATGACGAAGTGGTCGGCGTCGGCGGCCATGAGAGCGCCCACCGCGAGATCGACGCCAGCCACCCGGCGCACGTCGTGGAGCAGCAGGTCGAACGCCGACGACTGCGCTGCCGTGACGGCGGGATCGCTCATGAACTACCCCTCCCGGACAGCTCGGTTCGGGCCTGCTCCAGACCGACAGTCCGGTCTAGACCGTAGCGTCGTCGTGGGTGACGGTGACGACGATCTTGCCTACGTGGCCGTTGACCGCCATGTAGCGGTGGGCCTCGGCGATGTCCGCGAGGTCGAAGGTGCGGTCCACGACCGGGATGAAGGAACCCGAGGCGAGACCGGCGTTGACGAACGCGACGGCGCGGCGCAGCCGTTCGGGGTCCGTGGTGATCTCGAAGAGGGTGTACGTGCTGCTGGTCAGCGCCGGGTAGGAGTGCGCGTTGGGCAGCGGGGTGGTGCGCTGGTCGAGGGCTCCGTAGACGACGAGGAAGCCGCCGGGGGCGATGCCCTGGGCGATGGTCTCGACGCCGGGTCCCGCGATCGGGTCGAAGGCCAGGCGGACGCCCTCGCCGTCGGTGATCTCCTTGATCCGGGCGGGCAGGTCCTCGTCGTCGGTGACGACGACATGGGCCGCGCCGGCGTCCAGGAGGCGCTGCTTCTTGTCCGCGCCGCGCGTGGTGGCGATCGGGATCGCGCCGATGTGGCGGGCGATCTGGAGGGCGGCGAGGCCCACGCTGCTGGAAGCCGCCGTGATCAGGACGTGGTCACCGGGACGCACCCGGCCGCTCTCGGCGAGCGGGCCGTAGGCGGTGATGTAGGCCATCCACACGGCCGCGGCCCGGTCGGGGGCGAGGTCCGTGGAGCGAGGCACGACGGCCGAGGCCGGCACGACGACGTGGTCGCCGTAGGTGCCGTAGTCGCGTTGCGAGAACGCCGGCACGACCGCGACCGGGTCGCCCTCGGCGAGACCGTGCACGCCCTGGCCGACCGCATCGACCACGCCCGCGGCCTCGTAGCCGAGTGTGGAGGGGAAGACCGGCTGCTCGAAGTAGGCGCCTTCGCGGAACATGATCTCGGCCCGGTTCAGACCGATCGCGTCGACCCGGATCCGCACCTCCCCCGCGCCGGGCACGGCCGCTTCGACGTCGCGAAGGGTCAGGACCTCGGGGCCACCGAGCCGGTCGAACTGTACGAGTTTTGCCATGGCGCATCCGTCCTGGGGGCGGGGGTGAGGGAAGTACACCGAACGCGTCCGGTGCCGCTGCTCACCTTGCCCCAAGGTTCGATGACCGTCAAATCTCGACCGCCATCGAACTAATCACTCGGCGGAGGACTTGGCTGAGGACTTGGCGGCGGACTCGGTGGCGGACTCGACGGAGGCGGCCATCACCGCGGACAGCAGGCCGGGGAACCGCTCCTCCATCTCGTCCGTCCGGAGCGTGTTCATCTTCGACGTCCCGATGTAGTACTGCCGGACCACACCGGCCTCGCGCAGCACGTTGAAGTGGTGCGTGAGCGTCGAGGCCGACACCGGAGCGTCGAAGGTGCCGCAGCTCAGGTCCTCACCGGCCCGCACCAGCTGGGACACCACCATGCGCCGCACCGGGTCCACCAACGCCTCCAGGACCTGCTGCAGGGAGACCTCCGACAGTTCGGGGTGCTCCACTGTCCGGACGGCGGTACGGGGGCGGGCCACGGTGACTCCTTGCGATGACGTCGATGCGCTCAGCCCATCGTACGACCGCCGTCGAAAAGGCTCCGGCGCCCATGACCCGGCACGTAGCTGCCCAGGAAGCCGAACATCAGCGATTGCGGGCGGCCCGCGGCTGTCGTGATCCGTTCGTCCTCCTCTTCGATTCTCACGCCAAGAGGGTGGACGAGGCGAGCAATGTTGGTCACAATCCTGACGCAGAGCAGAATAGTGCCCTACTTTCAGGCCTCGGCCGATCGGCCGCACACAAACACCGGGCGCACCTCGTCCCCACTTGCCGCGAGCGCCCCGTGCCGGACGGACATCCCCGTCATCCGCCACAGAGGTCCCACCCGCTTTCGGGCCGACCCGTCTCAGTGACAGCAAGGGAGTTCACGACATGCAGGCCGCTTCTCCCCCACAGGCAGCGCAGGATCCCTCGCAGTTGCGCCGGGCGGTGACCTCCAGCTTCCTGGGGAGCGTCATCGAGTACTACGACTTCCTGCTGTACTCCACCGCGTCGGCGGTGGTCTTCGCCCACGTCTTCTTCTCCAACCTCAGCCCCGTGGCCGGCACCCTCGCCAGCTTCACCACCTTCGCGACCGGCTATCTGGCCCGGCCGCTGGGCGGGATCGTCTTCGGGCACTTCGGGGACCGGATCGGCCGCAAGCGGATGCTCGTGGTGACGATGTCCCTGATGGGCATCGCCAGCTTCCTCATCGGCGTCCTGCCCACATACGGCCAGGCCGGCACGCTGGCACCGGTCCTGCTGCTGCTCCTGCGGATCGTCCAGGGCGTGGCCGTGGGCGGTGAGTGGGGCGGCGCCGTCCTCCTGTCGGCCGAGCACGCCACGAAGCGGCGGGGACTGTGGGCGAGCTTCACCAACGCGGGTGCCCCGGCGGGCATGGCGCTCTCCACGGTCGTCCTGTCCGCGACGTCGGGCGCCGTCGGCGAGGACGCCTTCCTCTCCTGGGGCTGGCGCATCCCCTTCCTGCTGAGCGTGGTCCTGCTGGCCGTCGGCCTGTTCGTCCGGCTGCGCGTCACCGAGACACCGGTGTTCGCGGAGGCGGAGAAGCAGCAGGAATCGGCACCGCGCCGATCCCTCCCCCTGTTCGACGTCCTCCGCAACCACCCCCGAGTGCTCCTCCTGAGCATCGGCGTCGGCCTCTCCGCCTTCGTCTTCCAGGGCACGGTGACCACGTACATCATTTCGTACGCGGTCCAGGGCGGCTTCGCCCGGCAGACGGTGCTCAACAGCCTTGCCGTCTCCTCGGCGTTGGCGATGTTCGGCATCATCGGCTGGTCGGCACTGTCCGACCGCTTGGGCCGCCGTCCCGTGGTCATGGCGGGCGCACTCGCGGTCGGCGCCTACGCCTTCGCGCTGTTCCCGCTCGTCGACACCGGCAGCACGGCCCTGCTCGTACTGGCGCTCATCCTCGGCCAGTCGCTGGTGCACCCGATGATGTACGGCCCGCTCGCCGCGCTGTACACGGAACTGTTCTCCACCCGCAGCCGCTACACCGGTGCCTCCCTCGGCTACCAGATAGCGGGACTCGGCGCCGGCTTCGCCCCGCTGATCTTCACCGAGGTGCAGGCCGACGCCGGTGACGGGGCGACGCTGATCATCTCCGCGATCATCGCCGCGTTCTGCCTGGCGACCGTGGCCTGCCTGGCGCTGCTCGGCGAGACCAGCCACACCGATCTCGCCGGCCTGCCCACGGATGCCCCGGCCCAACTCCCGGTCAACGGCCAGGCGGAGGCCGCTCAGGCTTCGTGAGCTTCCGCGAGGGGTGTGGTGAGGCGGACGGATGCGGCCTCCGGCTCGCCTCCCACACTCGGTCGCCGCGGCTCAGCGCGCCCGTTCCCAGACCGGCGCGGCGCCCGGGGTGAGCAGGCCGTAGTCGGGGGCCTCCCGCAGGGCCAGTTCCGCGCCGCCCGGAGAGTAGATCGCGATGATGCGCAGTTGCCGCCAGCCGGTGTTGAAGGTGGAGTGCGGCGTCCCCTTCGGCACGAACACGAAGTCCCCCTGCCCTACGGGGAATTCCCCCGAGTCACCGACGGTCTGGACCCCCTCGCCGTCGATGAAGTAGAGGACCTCGTCGGAGTTCGGGTGCGTGTGGCGGTCGTGCCCCTTGGTTGGGTTGATGATGACCTCGCCAGCCGTGACGGGCGCTCCCGTGAAGAGGGCTGCGCTCACTCCCCACTTGATGCTGCCCCAGTCGAAGACCTCGGTGGACAGTTCCGAGGGCACGGTGTGGGCCCCCGCCTCGATTGCGTTCACGGTTCCTCTCCTCATCGGACGTCGATGGCCTTGAAGTCCTCGGTCTGCTTGCGGATACCGGTCTCCGTGGGCAGGCGTTCGATCGAGCTCGCGCCGAAGAAGCCCACGATCCCGTCCGTGTGGCTGAGTACGTACTGGGCGTCCGCGGGGTCCGCGATGGGGCCGCCGTGGCACAGGACGAGGATGTCCGGGTCGACCGCGACCGCCGCGTCCCGCATCGCCTGGATCCGCTCGACGCACTCGTCCAGCGTGAGCGCGGTGTGCGCGCCGATGGTGCCCTTGGTGGTCAGGCCCATGTGCGGGACGAGGACATCCGCGCCTGCCTGGGCCATGGCGGTGGCCTGGTCGGCGTCGAACACGTAGGGCGCGGTGAGGAGTTCGCGTTCGCGCGCGGCCGCGATCATCTCGATCTCCAGGTCGAAGCCCATCCCGGTCTCCTCCAGGTTCTGGCGGAAGACGCCGTCGATCAGTCCGACCGTGGGGAAGTTCTGCACGCCGGCGAACCCGGCCGCCTTGACCTGGTCTAGGAAGCGGCCCATCACCCGGAACGGGTCGGTGCCGTTGACGCCCGCGAGCACGGGCGTGTCCTTGACCACGGGAAGCACCTCGTCCGCCATCTCCATGACGATGGCGTTCGCGTCGCCGTAGGCCAGCAGGCCCGCGAGGGAGCCCCGGCCGGCCATCCGGTAGCGCCCCGAGTTGTAGACGATGAGCAGGTCGATGCCGCCCGCCTCGGCCGACTTGGCGGAGATGCCCGTACCGGCACCGCCGCCGATGATCGGCCGGCCGGCCGCCACGGTCTTCCTCAACCGTCCGAGCGCCGTGCTCCGGTCCATGATCGCGTTCCTTTCCGCCCACGCACATGCGGGCACCAACTGCTGGTCCACACAGGCCAGTTGCTTCGATTCGGGACCGTCACCGGGGCGAGGTGATCAGCCGGTGCAGATGGCGGGCGGCGTCGCGCCCGAACCCGGGGTCGTTGATGTGCTGGTCCACCTCGACGAGTTCGGCCGACGACCCGGTGAGCGCACCGCGCACCGCGGAGAACAGCTCTTCGTCGGCCGTGGCGTCCCGGAACGGGCCGCCCTCCTGGTCGATGCCGCTCACCCCGCGCAGCGGAAGGAGTACGGCGACCGGTCCGCGGGCGCGGGACACCTTCGCGCCGATACGCCGGCCGAGTTCGGCGTTCTCCTCCGGCGTGGTCCGCATCAGCGTGACCGTCGGGTTGTGGACCAGGAAGGTCCGGTCGTCGAAACCGGCGGGCACGGTCTCCCGCGGCCCGAAGTTGACCATGTCGAGGGCGCCGAGCGAGACGACCTGCGGGATGCCCTGCTCACCGGCCGCCTCCAGTCGGTGCGGCCCGGCGCTGAGCACTCCGCCCGCGAGATCGTCGGCGAGTTCCGTGGTGGTCAGGTCGAGCACGCCCGCGAGCCGCCCGTCGCGGGCGAGCTTCTCCAGTGCGCGTCCTCCGGCGCCGGTGGCATGGAACACGAGGGGTTCGTAGCCGAGGTAGGCCAGCTCCGCGCGTGCCTCGTCGGCGGCCGGTGTGGTCAGACCGAACATCGTCACCCCGACCAACGGCCGCTGCTCCTCCGCCGGTGCATCGCGGCGGGCCTCCTGCGCCGCGGCCATGGCGGCGATCGCGGCGGCGGCGTTGCCGAAGACCTGCTGGGAAAGGGAGTTGATGCCGGCTACGTCGACGACCGAGTGCATGAGCGTCACGTCGCTCTCGCCGACGTAGGGCGAGACATCGCCCGAGGCCATCGTGGAGACCAGCAGTTTCGGCACCCCGACCGGCAGGGCGCGCATCGCGCGGGACGCGACCGACGAGCCACCCGAACCGCCGACGGCGAACACCCCGTCGAGCCGGCCCTCCGCGTACAGCGCGAGTGCCGTCGCCGCGGCGCCGGCGGCCATCGCCTCCATGGCCGCGCCCCGGTCCCGCGCCTTGCGCAGCACCGCGAGATCGGCCTGCCCGGCCTCGGCGACGCGCGCGGCGGTGACATCCGCGTCCGCGTCAGAGAACACGCCGACGTCGACCGTGACCGTGCTCGCCCCGTGGGCGCGCACCCGGTCCGCGATCCAGGCGTACTCCTCGCCCTTGGTGTCCATCGTGCCGATGAGAACGACCGTCGCCATCGTGCCTGCCTCCTGCTCTCCTTTGAGCCCTGTGCCAGGCATTGTCGCCACGCGGGAGGGTCCCTGAATGGTCCACTTGGGGCCGAGTGGACCAAGCTGAGAGGTGTGCGAGCGATGCGGACGAGCGAGGACGCCGAGCGGGTGGCCCGGCTCCTCGGTGTGTGGCGCGACAAGGCGCCCGTGAGTGTCCCGCTCCGGGACGCGCTCGCGGAGCTGATCGACGGCTCGTATCTGCCCGCCGGGTGGCGCATGCCCGGCCAGCGCGCGCTGGCGACCGCGCTGGGCGTGGCCAGGGGTACGGTCTCGCGGGCGTACGCCGAGCTCACGGCGAGCGGCCGCCTGAGCGCGACCCGGGGTTCGGGCACGTATGTCCGGGGTGCCGTCGGCCTGGTGCGGCCGGACGAAGGGCGGCTGACCTCGTTCGGTGACGGTGAGGTGGTCGTGGATCTCTCCTCCGGAGCGCTGCCGGGCTCCGAGCTGGTGGCGGGCGTGATGCCGGAGGTCGGGAGGCAGCTGCGCGAGCGCCACCTCCAGGACACGGGCTACCACCCCGCGGGCCTGCCGGAACTGCGTGCCGCGCTCGCCGCCCGCATCACGGCCCAGGGTCTGCCCACGCGCGCGGACCAGGTGATGGTGACCGCGGGCTCCCAGCAGGCCGTCTGGCTGATCGCGACTGCCCTCGCCGGACCCGGCACGTCGACCGTCGTAGAGGACCCCAGCTACCGAGGAGCACTGGAAGCCTTGGCCGCGGCGGGTGGCCGCCTACGGGGAGTCCCCTTCACCCGAACTGGCATGGATCTGAACCTTCTTGAGGCCGCCGTCGCCGACGCGGATCTGCTCTACGTACAGACCGCGCTGCACAACCCGACCGGCATCCACATGCCGGAGGCGCAGCGCCGAGCCCTCGCCGACATCGCGGCCCGGCACGGCACGCTCGTGGTCGACGACCAGTCGCAGTCGGAGCTGGGCTGGTTCCGCTCCGACCCGCTGCCGGGGCTGGAACGGATGGCCGACCCCGAACGGCTGCTGGTCGTCGGCACGTTGTCGAAGCTGTTCTGGGGCGGGCTGCGCGTGGGATGGGTACGAGGTCCACGGGAGATCATCGGACGGCTCGCGGCGCTGCGCGGCGGCATCGACCTCGGCGGCCCGATCGCGGACCAGTTGGCGGCGCTGCAGCTGCTGCCTCAGGCGGATCGGCAGCGGGAACTGCGCCGCGCGTTCCTGGCACGGCAGTTCGACGTCACCGCGGACATCCTCCGTACCGTGCTGCCCAGTTGGCGATGGAGCACCCCGGTGGGCGGATCAGGCCTGTGGACCGACACGGGCCAGGACGCGGTGGCCCTCGCACAGCGCGCCCTGGCACGCGGAATCCGCCTCACCGCCGGCCCGGCCTTCTCCCCGCACGGCGGCCACCGCACCTTCGTACGACTGCCCGTATGGCACCCGCAGGGCCGATTCGCCGACGCGGCGCAGGTCATCGCCGAGTTGGAGAGCACCCGGTCTCCGTGAAGCGGCGCCGCGTGCCGACGCTGCACGTTTCCGGAACGGCAGATCGCCATGTCCGTACTGATCTAGCCTGGCGCGATCTCCGAGGAACTGCGGCCGCTGGCAAGGGTGGGGCACCGTGACGCATCAGGTATCTCTGGAAGCCGAACTGGCCTCGTTCATGGGCGAGTACGAGCGGGCCAACAACAGTCATGACGTCGAGCGGGTCGTGCCGTTCATCGCCGAGGACGCTACCTACTGGTTCACCGATGGCTCGTATCAGGGCATCGAGGAGATCCGGTCCGCGATCGAGAAGACGTTCGCGACGATCGTCGACGAGGTGTACGAGGTCCGGGATCTGGAGTGGCCCGTGCTCGGTGCGGACGTCGTGGTGTGCCGTTATCGGTTCGCCTGGACCGGCGTCGTCGACGGTGAACCGCGTTCTGGCCAGGGGCGGGGCACCAATGTCATCGTGCGGCGGGACGGCGGCTGGAGGATGCTGCACGAGCATTTGAGTTCCTGATCCCTCCTCGCGCTCAGCCGAGGGGGCGCGCTCGCGGAGCTGCCCTAGAGTCGCCGCATGCGACGAAGAACACGACTCGCGACAGCCGGGGTTGCGGCCGTGGCCTGCGGCGAGTGGTTGAACTGGCGCTGGTCCCGAGCGCTCGTGGGCGACAGCGCGGGCACATCCGAGGCCGTGGTCGTGCTGGGTTTCCGCAACCCACAGCCGACGGCCAACTTCATCAACCGCCGGCGGGTCCGTGCCGGCCTCCGTTCCATCGCCGCCGACCGTGCGCATGACACTCGCGTGATCTTCAGTGGCGGCGCGACCAGCGGCGGTGTTTCGGAAGCCCGGCTGATGGCCGACTACGCGACGTCGGTGCTCGGATTCAACGGCACAGTGGTCCTCGAAGACCGGAGTGCGACGACATGGGAGAACATCACGAACGTCATCCCACTGCTTGAGGACGTCGACCGCATCAAGATCGCCTCCCAGCCGGCTCACGCCCTCAAAGCCCGTGCGTACTTGCGGCGGCAGCGCCCTGATCTCGGCGAGAAGCTCGTTCGAGCCGACGACTACCGTCTTGGTGAGTGGATGGCGGCCAAACCGCTGCTTGCTCTGTACGGGCTTTGGACGCTCCGCGGCCTCAAGGCCGAAGAACGGAAGGTCTCTCCGCCCACAGCTCGACGTCGACCCGAAGAGCCGATCAATTCCAGCCTGAGGAGCATGTGACGATCCTCGACGGGTAACCGAGTGAACAAGGGGAACGAAAGGGACAAAGAGTGGAGCCAGTCGACGGAGCCGGCGAACGCCCGGTGCGCGCACGCGCTCTGGCGACGACGGTACTTCTGAGCGGTGAGGGCTCCTGCATCGCCCAGGCACGCGGGATCGCGGCCGATTTCCTCACCCGGGCACGGACGGATCACGGTGTACCCGTCTCCACTCGCGCCTTGGCCCTCACGCAACTCGTGGCCAGCGAACTGGTCACCAACGCCCACAAGTACGCCCCGGGCCTCGTTCGGATGGAACTGCGCATCACTGACAGCCAGGTGGAAGTGATCGTGCGGGACGGCGCCCGGGTCCGACCGGGCGTCCGCTCCATCGACCCGCACCGCGTCGGCCAGCACGGCCTGGAGATCGTCATGGCTGTCGCCGAGCGATTCCAGGTGGACCTCGAACCGTCCGGCAAACGCGTCACCGTCTGTATCGCCCTGTCCGATCCCCCGGCTGCCTACCCCGGTCGCACCACTCCGGCTGACCGCGCCCTCTGAACCTCGCCGTTCCCGGATCGGGCCCGCTCAGCACCGCGCCCTCGCGCGTCACGAACGAATTGAGGGACATGTTCTGCGCCTTGAAGGGCGCGACCTTCACGCCCTGCCGCACCAGCCACCGGCAGATC
>NZ_JBSFLV010000190.1:0-16484 GCF_053599215.1 Streptomyces sp. NPDC001002
ACGTCGCCGCCCTCTTCGTCGATCGCCACGAGCACGTCGTCGCGTTCGGCGCGCAACTGGGCCGTCAGCGCGGTGACTTGCTCGGGGGTGGCGATCCAGACGGCCAGATACGTCTCCTGCATCACCTCGGCGACGATCTGCTCGTCACCGCAGCGCCGGCGCAGCCGCACCGCCAGCCACGGCGCGGTCCGCCGGTACAGCTCCTCGAACGCGGCACGGTCGCCCTTGGCCACCAGCCGGACGAGACGCTCCTCGTCCGGCTCGCCGGGTGCCTTCCTGACTGATCTCACACCGGCTAGACGCGGGGCGCGGTCCGCGGGTTTTCACTAAGAAGTGAGCCCCGTCACACAGTTGGCGTGGACGGGGCGGGAGCGGAGCGGGGGTTCAGCACACCGGGAAGCCGAACTCGTACCCCTGCTCCTTGAGTTGGGGCAGGACGCGGCGCAGGGCCTCGACGGTCTGGGAGCGGTCGCCGCCGGCGTCGTGGAAGAGCAGGGTCGGGCCGTTCGGCAGCTCGCGCTGCACGGTGGCGACGATGGCGTCCGTGCCCGGCTGCTCGAAGTCCTTGGTGTCGACGTTCCAGCCCAGCGGCCTCATACCGCGGGAGGCGGCGAGTTGGCGGCTGTAGGGGGTGAAGGCCCCGCCGGGCGCCCGGTAGTACATCGGCCGTACGCCCCCGGACGCCTCGGTGATCATGCGTTCCGCGTCGAGGATCTGCTGCGACTGGTAGGCCTGCGACTTCTTGTCCATCGTCGTGTCGTGCGACACCGAGTGGTCGCACAGGCGGTGCCCGGCGGCGACGACCTGCTTCACGAGGTCGGGGTGTGCCTGCGCCTGCGTGCCCACCATGCAGAACGTGGCCTTGACCCCGAACTCCTTGAGCACGTCCAGCACTTGAGGCGTCCACTCGGGGTCGGGGCCGTCGTCGATGGTGATGTTGACGCCCCGCGCGCCCTTGTCCGAGGCGTGCGCGATGGTCATGGCGACGCGCTCGACGTGACCGCCCGCCGCCGAAGGGGCCGACGCGGCGGCCTTCGGCGACGGGGCACCGGCCTGCGCGGTCCAGGTCGAGGCGCCGGCGGCGAGCAGCGCCACCCCGAGCGCCGCGCCGAACACCTTGCCGTACCACCCGTGCCCGCCGCCGTGCCGCGCCATGTCCGCCCCGCTCTCCCGCAGTTCCTCGCCGATTCCCTGGTCAGCCAACGACCAACTGGCAGGACGAGAAGCGGCGAGGATGGGATGCGTCCGTTACCGATCAAGGACAATTCCGGGGTGATTCACGGACGATCGCCAGGCGGTGAGCGGTGGATACCGGACGATCGTCAGACGGTGAAGCGGCGGAAACGGGACGATCGTCAGACGGTGAAGCGGTGGGTGCCGGAGCCGACCCGATAGACCGCGCAGCCCTCCTCCTGCCGCAGAAACGTCCCGTGCGTGTGGCCGACCGCCGCCGGACCGGACGCGGGCACCCACACCTCCGCGGTGGTGTTGGGCGGCACCACGCAGGTCAGGGTGAAGCGGCCGGCCTTCAGCCGCCACCGCGTGGAGACCGGTCCGTAGACCGAGGTGAACTCGGCGCGGGCGGAGGTGACGTCCTTGCCCGGGCGCGGGCGGACGACGATCTCGCGGTAGCCGGGCCCGCCCGCCGAGATGCCGGCGATGTTCGTGTACATCCATTCCCCCACCGAGCCGTAGGCGTAGTGGTTGAAGGAGTTCATGCCCGCGTCCTGGAAACTGCCGTCGGGCCGGATGGAGTCCCAGCGTTCCCACATCGTGGTCGAGCCCCGGTCGATCGGGTATCCCCAGCTGGGGAAGGTGCGTTGCAGCAGGAGACGGTAGGCGACGTCGGTGTGACCGGTGTCGGTCAGGACGGGCAGCAGCCGGGGAGTCCCGAGGAAGCCGGTCGACAGATGCCAGTCCTTGGCCTCGATCAGCGCCACCAGCCGGTCCGCCGCGGGCTTCCGCAGCGCGTCCGCCAGCAGGTCCATCGACAGCGCCAGGACGTACGCCGTCTGCGTATCGCCCTTGATACGGCCGTCGGCGGCGACATAGGCGCTCTGGAAGGCCGTCCGGATCCGCCCGAACAGACCGCGGTACAGGCCGGCGTCCGCGTCCTCGCCGAGTTCGACGGCCATCCGGGCGGCGAGGTCGGCGCTGTGCGCGAAGTACGCGGTGGCGACGACGTCCTTGGGCGTCTCGTCCTCGATGTTCAGCCAGTCGCCGTATCCCTGTGCCGGGCGCAGCAGTTGGGTGCTGTTCCGCTCCAGGTACGTCAGCCAGGCCTTGACCGACGGCCAGGCGTCCCGCAGGACCTGCCGGTCGCCGTACGCCTGGTAGAGGGCCCAGGGGACGGTGACCCCCGCGTCGCCCCAGCCCGCGGTCCCGTTGCCGAGCGAGCCGACCGCCGGCGCCACGTCCGTGAACGCGCCCTCCGCGGTCCGTGAATCCCGTAGATCTACAAGCCACTTGGACAGGAAGCGGGCGGACTCCATCGTGTAGGCGGCCGTGGGCGCGAAGACGTTGATGTCTCCCGTCCAGCCGAGCCGCTCGTCGCGGGCCGGCGTATCGGTGGGCACGGAGAGGAAGTTGCCGCGCTGCCCCCAAGTGATGTTGTGGTGCAGCTGGTTGAGCATCGGTACGTCGGTCTCGAAGTCGAGCGTGAAGGGCGCGGAGGTGTGCATGACCCGCCCGGTGACGGCCTTGGCGGTCGGCGTGCCGGGGAACCCGGTCACCTCCACATAGCGGAACCCGTGGAAGGTGAAGCGCGGTTCGTAGACCTCCTCCTTCCCGCCGCCCTTGAGGGTGTAGGTGTCGGTGGCCGCCGCGGTCCGCAGGTTCGCGGTGTAGACGGTGCCGTCTGGGTTGAGCACCTCGGCGTGTCTGAGCCGGACGGTCGCGCCCGCGGCGCCGGACACCCGCAGCCGCACCGAGCCGACCATGTTCTGTCCGAGGTCGAACACGTGGACGCCGGGCTTGGGTTGGGTGATCGCCTTCGCCGTCAGCTCCTGCTCGACGCGCACCGGACCGTCCACCTGCGCGACGACCAGACCGGGCCCGAAATCACCGACGCCACCCCTGCCCCGTACACCCAGCCAGCCGGTGTCGTCGAAGCCGGGCGCTGCCCAGCCGGGGGTCTCCTTGCGGGCGTCGTACGTCTCGCCGTTCAGCAGGTCGGCGGCGACGATCGGCCCGGCGGCGGCCCGCCAGTCGGCGCCCGAGGTGATGCGCTCGCTCGTCCCGTCCGCGTACTCCACCTCCAACTGCGCGAGCAGCGCCGGGACTTGGCCGTACTGACCGGGCCCGAACATGCCCACGTTGCCCGCGTACCAGCCGGGCGCCAGATACGCCCCGATCGCGTTGGCCCCGGGCCGCAGCAACTCGGTGACGTCGTACGCCTGGTACTGCACCCGCGTGCGGTAGTCCGTCCAGCCGGGAGCGAGTTCGTCGCGGCCCACCCGGCGGCCGTTGAGCTGGGCCTCGTACAGACCGAGCGCCGTGGCGTACAGACGCGCGCGTGCCACCTTCCGACGCGGCAGCCGGAATTCGTGCCGCAGCTGGGTCACGGCGTACGACACCGGGACGACCCGTCCCCACGGCCCACCGCCCCACGCGGCGGCCACCCTCGCCGCCGGCCAGCCCCCGTCGTCGAACCCCAACTCCCGCCATTCCACCGGGGGTTCCTGATCCGTGGACTTCCAGGAACCGTCCGTGAAGACCTTCTGCTCCCCGGCGGCGGTACGGACCACGAGGACCGCGACGAGCCCCGCCGGGCCTTCCGTCGCGTTGGTGGCGGCCACGGCGATAACGTTGTCGCCCGCCCGCACCCGGTCCAGTACGTCGATGACGGCCGGGCGCTTCCAGTCCTCGTTGTCCGTGTCGAGGTCGGTGTGCGCCACCTCGACCCCGTTGAGGGAGACGGCGTACACGTTGTCGGCGGTGAGGGCGAGCGTGGCCGACGTGATCCCGTCCGGGAGTCGGGCGGTACGCCGGAACCAACGGGTGGCCGCCGGCACGCTGCTCGTCGGGTCGCCCTCCGGGAACCAGATCCACGAACCGCCCTCGAAGGACGGCGCGTCGACCAGGGCGGCCGGCGCGGAGATCCACTCGGCGGTCCACTCGTCGCCCGTCATGAGACCGGTCTCCCACCACGAGGGCGCGCTCCAGCCGGAGACCCGCCCTTCGCCGTCCCACACGCGAACGGACCAGTGGTAGCGCGTCCTTGGCGCGAGTGCGGGACCTCCGTAGGACACGAGGACGGACTCGCCGGACGTGACCTTCCCGCTGTCCCAGACGTCCGGCCGTGACAGGCGCGACTCGGTGCTGGCGACGCGGACCTGATAGGCGCTCTGCCGCACGTCCACCCCGTCGGACACCAACGGCCAGCTCAGTCTGGGCCGTTGAGTGTCGAGGCCCAGCGGGTGCCGGACGTACTCCACGGTCGGGGCGGCGACGCGCAGCCCGTTGGCCGGCATGGCCATCGCCGGTAGGGCGTCGGTTGTCGCGGCCGCGACCGTGCCGATCGCTGTCGCGAGAATGCTCCTCCTGCTGATCACTACGACTCCTCACTCGCACGCACTGACGGAATGAATGAGCCGATGGTTGAATCGATTCATTCGTGAGAGGCGTGGGTAACGTAGAGCCGTGTGACGCGCGGGTCAATTGGTGTGCGGTTGTTTTTCTGGCGGGACCGATCGGATTGAACGGTTTCAATCCACAGGGGAGTTGGTGCCGAGGAGGTCGTGGGCCGCGATCCACAGGGTGTAGGGGTTGGCCAGTCCGGGATGCGCGGCCGTCATGCGGTCGATGAGCTCGGCCGGTGCGGAGCTGCGGCCCAGCGCCGTCTCGAAGTCGGCGAGGTAGCGGCGGCTCTCGTCGATCTGGCGGCGGGCGTCGTCGTCGGGGGCACCTGGATCCCGGTGGCCGGCGACGAGGGTGTCGGCCGCCAGTTCCGCGACGGCGTCCAGGGCCCGCGCCCAGTCGGCCCGGGAGTCCGGCGTCGATCCCATCAGCCACATGTGGGTGCGGTTGTAGACGACGTCACCGGCGACGACCAGGCTCAGGTCCGGGACATGGACGACGCTGGAGTGCACGGTGTCGGTGGTCCCGACCGGGATCACCGTGGCCGACGAACCGCCGATCGGGATCGTGCGGCCGGCGAGGGGCCCCGGCGGAACGGGCTTGGCGGTCAACTGCCCCGGGAAGAACCCGCTCCAGACCTCCATGAACCCCGCCGAGATCTGCTCCTCCATCGCGGCGACGGACTCGGCCAGGGCCACCGGCCTCGCCTGCGGGAACGCGGCCAGGATCTCCGGCAGTCCGAGCAGGTGGTCGGCGTGCGGATGGGTGATGTACACGTACTCGGGTTCGCGGTCGTGGGACTTGACCCACGCGGCCAGTTCCCGGCCCTCGCGCTCGGTGATGAGGCAGTCGATGAGGACGGCACCGTCGTCGTCGCCGATCAGCGTGGAGGTGGACGGCGGCCAGGTCGCCGGGCCCACGGCCTCCTCGAATCCCGGCACCGCGCTCGGGATCGGCTTGGGATCGACCACGAACACGTCGAAGTCAAGGCTCATTGTCTTCTCCGGTTCTCCGGTTGTTCGGTGCTCCGGTTGTTCGGTTGATGGGTTGATGGGTTGCTCGGTTGTCCGGTTCTTCAGGCATCTTCATCAGGCATCGCTGAGTCGGCAGGACCTCATGGTCACTCTGGGGGAGGGCGGCGGAGTATCCGCATGTTGACTGCACCGGGAGTTCGAGCGGGGAGCCCGAGCTGGGAGTCTGAGCCTGAGCCGCGAGGTGCGAGCCCGAGCCGGGAGCTCGAACCGCTGCCGGTTGCAGTCAGGTTGCTGATACCTCCCCGGGGCGCGTTGCCGGACGCTGGTGCTCATGGACCTGAACGCAGCCGCATCCGGGGGCGGCGCCCGCCTGCCGGCGGATCCGAGGAGTCCGAGGAGTACGCCATGCCCATGATCGACGTCTACGCCACCGCGGGCACCTTCGCGGACGGGCATCAGCTCGCCAAGGACCTCGCGGCCGCGCTGATGGCCATCGAGGAGGTCCCGGACATCCCGATGTTCCGCCGGAACACGGCGGCGTTCCTCCACGAGTTGCCGGCCGACGGTCTGTCGAACGTCGACGGCGCGTCCGACTACGTACGCGTGCAGGTGCTGACCAACGAGGGCGCTCTCGACCGCGACAAGCAACTCGCCGTGGTGAGCCGGTTCACCGGCATGGTCGCGGAGGCCACCGGCGACCCGACGCTCGCGGACCGCACGTGGGTGCTGCTGACCGAGGCCGTGCCCGGCGGGTGGGGGCTGGGCGGTCACGCGCACACCAATGACGAACTCGTGGCCGCGGCACGCAAGCAGATCGGGGAGTTGCGGGGGGCGGCTGGGGACGGGTGATGGAGGCGGAGGCTGACAGAGGCGACGGTGACGTAGACGGCGGGTGACGTAGGCGGCGGGTGAGGGAGGCGGCGGGTGACCTAGGCGGCGGTCACGCCCGTTCGTGGATCCAGGCCTCCGCCAGCGCGGTCCAGGTCGAGGCTTCGCCGGCGTTCCGGGCGAGGCCGAGGCTGTGCGGGCCGTGGGTGAACACATGCGTGGCGTGCGGGACTTGGGCGGCCGCGAGCGCGGTGGCGGGGCGGTAGGTGTGGTCGGCAGGGACGTACGGGTCCTCCGCGGTGTGCCAGAGGAAGAACGGCGGCGACCGGTGCGTGACCAGCGCGTCCAGCGAGGTCGAGCGGCGCGCCTCGGGGCCGGCGTCCTCGCCGAGGAGGATCAGGCGGGCCGGACGGTAGGTCTCGGTCTCCATCGAGGTGATGGCGTATCCGAGCACGGCGAAGTCCACCGCCTCCTCGGGCCCGGCGCCCGGCGCGAGGGCGGCAAGACCGGCCAGATGGCCTCCCGCGGAGAACCCGATGAGGCCGATGCGCCGAGCGCCGGCCGCCCGCCGGCGGCGGATCTCGGCGCGCAGCGCGTCGAGCGGCTCCGGGTGCCGGACGTGGAGCGGGTAGCGGAACACGCTCGCCGGTACGCCGATACCGCCGAGCCAGTCCACCACGGGCTCGGCCTCGTGCGCCGCGTGTGCGGCGTACCCGCCGCCGGGCAGCACGATCATGTGGGTGCGGGTCGTCGAGGGGCGCTGGTCACGAGGGTCGTCGGACGTGGAGGGGCGCTGGCCATGAGGGTCGTCGGACGTGGAGGGGCGCTGGCCATGAGGGTCGTTGGTTGTCGAGGGGCGTCGGTCTTGAGGATCGTCAGTCGTCGAGAGGCGCCGGTCACGGCGAGGGGTGTCGGTCATCGTGGGCCGTCGAGGAAGGCGTCGACGTCCGCGGCGAATTCCGCGTGGTGCTGGAACAGGAATCCGTGCGCCGAGTCGGGATAGATCTTCACGCGGGCCTGCGGGATCAGGCCCGCGAGCAGGTGGGAGTAGTGCGGCAGGATCATCGGGTCGCTGTCGCCGTTCGCGACGAACACGGGCATCCTCAGGGCGCCGAGCCGCTGGAGCTTGGCGTGATCGGGGATCCCCCATGTGCACACCGCGTCGTAGTGCGCTTCGCGGGTCGCCCAGTCGGTCGCCGCGTCCCGGTTCTCGGTGCGGGCGCCGTAGATCCGCTGCAGGGTCTCCCGGCCGGCCTGCACGCTCGCCCGGGATCCGGTGAAGAAGACGCTCAGGTATTCCGCGGGGCCGGTCTCGGGCCTGCCGACGGCGTCGATGACTTCGGGCGCCCAGCCGTGCATGCCGGCGGCACCCTGCGGCGCTGACGAGGCGAGGACCAGTTTCCGTACGAGCGCGGGCCTGGTCAGGGCGATCTGCTGCGCGACGAAGCTGCCGAGGGAGAACCCGAGGAGATCGACCTGGTCGAGTTCCAGGGCGGTGACGAAGGCGAGGGCGTCGTGCGCCATCCGCTCCACGGTGGGCGGAGTAGTCCCGGTGGAGCCGCCGACTCCGGCGTTGTCGAAGGCGATGACCCGTCGGGCCGGTGCCAGCGCGTCGATCAGCGCCGGATCCCAGTTGTCGAGGTTTCCGCGGAAGTGCTGGAGCAGGACCAGCGGGACACCGGCGCCGCCGTCCGCCGGGCCGGTGTCGCGGTACGCGTAGTCGATGCCGTTCGCGGCCTTGACCCGTTCGTCGGGCAGACCGGAGTACGAGGTGAGCGTCATGCTCCGAGCGAATCAGCCGGGGTACGGGGGCGGAATCCGCATGTTGACTGCTTACGGCTTCGGGGTTGCGGGCGGGGCGTGGGGCCTGGCGGGCGGATCATGGCGGGGGTGCGGGGTTTGGTACGCACGCAAAGGGCCTGGCACGCATTTACTGGCACGCACTTAGAGGCGGGGCCAGCGGTGTTGTTGTCGGTCGTCGAGTCGCTCGCGCCGGGCCGCGTTCGAGCGGGGGTTCCCTTCGCGTCGCCCGCCGCGGCCGGGGCACGGCGGCGGATCCGCATGTCGACTGCACACGGCTTCGGGCCTGTCCGGCGGATCGTGCCGGAGTCGCGGGCTTGCCACGCGCACCTGCGGCGTTGTCGTCGGTCGCCGACTCCCTCACGCCAGGCTGTGCTCGCGCGGGGACCCCCATGCCGTCGCCCGCCCCGGCAGCGGCTGACGTCGACGTCTCCTCCGCCTTGCAGCCGTACGCACCGGACCCCGCTCGACCCGGCGAAGGCGTGCCGCACCTCATGGTCGGTCATGGCCGGCCTGATCCGCCGGACAGGCACTGGCACTGGCACTGGCGCGACCGGATCACCCCCCCGGCTGTGTGCGGGCCTATATTTGGCCGAGTGAGGGTGGCGTTTCCGCGGTGACCGGCGAGGACACGGACGTGATCGGGCGGCGGGAGGAGCTCTCCCTGCTGCGGGATCTGATCGCCCCGCCCCACAAGGAAAGCCACGTTCTGCTGGTCCTGGGCGATTCGGGGCTGGGCAAGACCGTGCTGCTGGCCCGGGCCGAGCGCGAGGCCAAGGCGGCCGGGCTGCGAGTGCTGGCGACCGCGGGGCGGGAGTCGGAGCAGGACCTGGCGTTCGCCGGGCTGCACCAGTTGCTGCGCCCGGTCCTCGACCGCGTGGCCCTCCTGCCGGCCCGCCAGGCCGAGGCGCTGCGCGGCGCGTTCGGGCTGTCCGACGACCCCGCGCCGCCCGACGCCCTGCTCACCGGGATCGCCGTACTCACCCTGCTGTCCGAACTGTCCGACGAGCAGCCGCTGTTGGTGGTGGCCGACGACGCGCAGTGGCTGGACCGTGCCTCCCTCGACGCGCTCGCCTTCACCGCCCGGCGCCTGGAATCGGAGCAGTTGGTTCTGCTGGCCGGCGCCCGCGGGACCGTACCGCCCGCGGGTTTCGAACGGGATCTGCCGCAACTCCTGCTGCGACCGCTCACCAGGCCGGACGCGGGCCTGCTCCTGGACGCCCAACCGCGCCCGCCGCACGGCCGGTTGCGGGAACAGGTGCTGGCCCAGGCGCTCGGCAACCCGCTGGCGCTGATCGAGCTGGCCCGGGTGATCGCGGCGGATCCCGACGCGGGGCACAAGTGGACCGCCGAACCACTGCCCCTGACCGGGCGGTTGACCGCCCTGATGGCCGTCGAGTACGCCACCCTGCCCCCGGCGACCCGCTCCGCGCTGCTGCTCGCCGCGGCCGCCGACAGCCCGGACCTGACCTCGGCGGTACCGGGGTTCTCCGCCGACGCGCTCGCCCCGGCGGAGGCGGCGGGCCTGATCCGCCTCGACCCGCCGGGCCCGCGGTTCGCCCATCCGCTCACCAGGTCGGCCGTCTACCACGCCGCGCCCTTCGCCGAACGGGCCGCCGCGCACCGGCGGGTCGCCGAGGCGCTCCGCGACCGGCCCGACCGCCTCGCCTGGCACCTGGCCGCCGCCGGGGCGGCGCCGCCGCGGCGGCCCGCGCCCTCGAACGCGCCGCCGAACTCAGCCCCGGCGAACCGGACAAGGCCCGGCGACTGCTGGCCGCCGCCGAACTCGCCCTGTCCGCAGGCCAGGCCGCCTGGGTACGCGAACTCGCGGGCCAGGTACTGACGTTGACCTCCGACCCGGACCTGCGCATCGCCGCCCGGCTGGACATCGGCTGGTCACTGCTGTGGTCCAACCGCGACGCCGAGGCCTTCGACACCCTCCTGGCCGTCGCAGCCGAGGCCTCCCCGGGCCAACCGGCCCTCGCATGGCAGGCGGCCTGGATGGCCGCCACGGTCGCCCACCAGACGGGACTGCCCGAGGTCTGCGCGAGGGCACGCGCAGCCCTAGAACTGCTCGACGAACTCGACGTACTCGACGTCGGGGACGGCCCACCACCGTCGGCCTCGGCTGAAGGCGCACCCGCCGGCCCCGCCGAGGAGTACCGGATCTGGATCCGGGCCTGCACGGACCCGTTCGGTGAGAGAGCCGACCTCGTCCCCCGCCTGCGGCGCACGGCGGAAGGCCCCCTCTCGGACCCGGGTACGTTCGGCGCGGCGGCCTGGGTCCTCGACGAGACCGAACTGGCGGTCAGGGTGTTGCGCGAAGCCCTCGTCCGGCTGCGCGCCCCGGGCGTGCGCGGCGCCAGCGGAGGCGTGCTGTCGGCACTGGAATGGGCCTGCGTCGACAGCGGCCGCTGGGACGAGGCACTCGCCGCCGCCCGAGAGGCGGGGGACATCGCCGCCGCCTACAAGATGGAGACCGTGGCGGGTTCGGCCGACCTCACCACGGCCTTCGTGGCGGCCATGCGCGGCCAACTCGACGAGGTGGCACCGCTGTTGGCCCGCGTGCGCGCCGCCGTGGACACCTCCGCCTACCGCGGCTTCGCCGCCAGAATCCGGCAGACGGCAGGCCTCGCGGCACTGGCCGAGGCCAACTACACCACCGCGTACGCTCAGTTCGCCCACCTCTTCGCCCCCGACGGCACCCCCCTGCACCACCACTTCTCATACCTGGCCATCGCCGACCTCGCAGCCGCCGCGGTCCGCGCCGAACGACACGACGAAGCACGTACGTTGCTGGAGCACGCGCTCGCCCGCCTGGACCCGGCGCCCGGCCCACGCCTGGCTCAACTCACGGCCCGCGCCCGCGGATTGCTGGCCGAGCCCGACAGCGCGGAAGCCCACTTCGTCGCACCCCTGGCCGATCCCACCGGAGACACCTGGCCCTTCGAACGGGCCCAACTCCAGCTGGACTACGGCGAATGGCTGCGCCGCCGACGCCGGATCAACGACGCCAAGCCCCTCCTCATGACCGCCCTGGAAACCTTCCGCCGACTCTCCGCGACCCCATGGACCCGACGCGCGGAATCCGAACTACGGGCCTGCGGCGTGACGGTACGCGCCCCGCAGAACACCCCGGGCGCACTGGACGGCCTCACCGCCCAGCAACGCGAGATCGTCGTCCTGGCCGGCCACGGCCTGACCAACAGCGAGATCGCCGACCGCCTGTTCCTCTCCCCCCGCACAGTCGCCTCCCACCTCTACCGCTCCTACCCCAAACTCGGCATCACCGGCCGCCACCAACTCCGCGACGTCATCGACCACGGGCTCCGGCGCGGGACCTTGGAGTGAGCGGGGCGTTGATGGCCGTTGGCGATGGCCTCGATGCGGCGTCAGGCCCACGCGCCTCGGGCTCAGACCCACGCGCCCGACAGTCCTCGCGTCACCACCGCGCTGAGTGTGCGTATGCCGTGGGTCGAGGCCGGGTCGATGCCGGTGAGTTCGCCGACCCGGCGCAGGCGGTAGTCCAGGGTGCGCGGGTGCACGTTGAGGGCCGCTGCCGCCGCGCCGCGGTTCATGTCGTGCCGGTAGTAGGCGTCGAGCGTGGTCACGAGATCCGGCCCCGGCTGGAGTCGCCGGGCCACCGTGCGGAGCCAGGAGTCGACGAACGGCACGTCCGCGACCGCGAGTTCGACGAAGACTTCCGGCATGGTGTACGGCCGTAATCGGCGCGACGGTTTCCCCAGCGGGGCGGATCTGCTGATCCGGCGGGCCCTTTCGAGGGCGTCGGCGAGTTCGTCGGGCGGTGCGGTGGCGATGCCGGCGGCGCAGGGGAGGCCGAGTGCCTCGGCGAAGTCCCCGACGAGCTCCGCCACGGCTCCGGATGCGGCGGGCTGTCGTACCGCCTCGTCGGCGCACGGAACGACGGCGATCAGCTCACCGCCCCTCGTGCCGCGCTCCGGGTACCAGACGACCGGCACCCGGTGGGTCTTCACGAGCGCTTCGATCTCGACGTCCAGATCCTGGCCGCCCAGGGGGTGGTCCGGCACGCGGAGCACCAAGAGGGCGCAGAATTCGGGGAGTTCCAGGTCGAGGGCGGCGGCGAGGTCCGCGGCCAGGGGGTCGCCCGTCAGCAGTGACCCGACCAGCAGGGCGACCTGCTCGACGTACGGCAGTCGGCGGCTGAGCACCGTAACGAATCCCTGCCGGTAGGCGACGATGCCGCGGTCGCCCTGCGGGGCGAACCAGGTCATCACCCGCATGAGTTCCTCGACATCGCCGCCGCGCAGGCTCTCGGCCGCCTCATGGATGTCGCGCAGCATGAGCGTGGTGTGCAGTCGCAGCACCCGCTGGCGCGAATCCGAGGACATTCCGGCATTGGCCCGTACTTCGCCGATGGCCGCGATGTAGCCAAGGTCGTCGCCGGTCAGTTCACTGTTGTCAGGAGACAGTTCGATCGTGCGGCGCCGCAGCCACACCGAGTAATCCATCGTCTCGGCCTTGACGCGCGGGTTGGTTTCCCACGAACGGAACTCCGGAATCTCGTGCAGATATGCATCGACCTCGCGGCGGGCGTTGGTCGTCGCCTGCCGGGCCAGTTCGGCGAAGAGGTTCCCCATGACCGAGAAGCCTGCCAGCGCAGGTGAGAGGGGGGAAGACGAAAACCGGACGCGATTTATCACTTCGCGTGAATCGACGACTTTTGCGCCACCCCGGTATTTGTCACATTGCGCAAAGTTGCGCCGATCCTGTTGTGGAGCTGCGGTGCAGGCGACTAAATGGAAGTCGTCAATACGCCGGAATTCGCATTCGCAGAGAACGAGAGTCGAACGAGAGAGGAACGCTGATGAATGCAGGAATCAGGAAGAGACTCGCGGCGGCGGCCGCGGTCCTGTCCGTTTCCGCGGCACTGCTGGTGAGCACGCCCGGCACCGGTTCGGCCGCCACCACCGCCACACCCAGCCTGCGGGCCTACGGGATCACCGGCGACGGCACCCTGATGGCCACCTTCACCACCGACCGGCCCAACGTGCTCGACTGGGTCCGGGTCGTCACCGGCCTCAGCGGCGACACCAAACTGCTCGCCCTCGACTACCGGGTCCAGGACGGCCTGATGTACGGCCTCGGCGAAAAGGGCGGCATCTACACGATCAAGACCCCGCCGCAGACCGCCGACGTGGTGGTCACCAAGGTCTCCCAGCTCCAAGTCCCGCTGTACGGCACGAACTTCGGCTTCGACTTCAATCCGGCGGCCGACCGGCTCCGGGTGGTCAGCGACAACGGGCAGAACCTGCGGCACAACCTCAATGACCACACCACCGTCGAGGACACCACCCTGACCACCCCGCCCCTCACCGGCCCGGCCCGGGGCATCACCGCGTCCGGCTACACGAACAACGACCTGGTCGCCGCCACCGGGACGCTCCTGTTCGGCATCGACACCACGACGGACAACCTCGTCCTCCAGGCGCCCGCCAACAACGGCACCCTGACCACCGTCGGCTCCCTCGGCTTCGACGCCCAGCCCAACGCGGGCCTCGACGTCTTCAGTTACCTGACGAACGGCAAGACGACATCGGTCGCCGCGTTCGCCTCACTGACCCCGTACGGCGCGAGCACCCCGACGCTCTACAGCATCAACCTCTTCACCGGAGAACCGGCCCCGATAGCCCAGTTCCCGCTGAACATCACGGCCGTGGCGGTCACCCTCACGGGAAGCTGACCCGTTCCGACGCACGCCGCACGCCGCTTTCCCCGGCGGGGCGAACTCCCCGCCGGGGACTCACCGTTGGACCTCCACCGCTGGACCTCCACCCGGGACTCCACCCATGGGTCCAGGTGCGAAAAGCCTTGTCCCAGCAGGCTTGAGGGCATGACAACGACCGACTGGATCATCGACATCGCCCTCGTCCTCGTCGTCTTCCGGCAGCTGCGGGAAGACCGACTCGACCTCAAGACCTTCCTGATCCCGCTGGGCATCGTGGCCTTCGTGGCGCACAACTACCTCGACTCGATCCCCACCGCCGGCAACGACCTGGTGCTGGTCGGCACCCTGATGGGTATCGGCGCCGTCCTGGGCATCGCCGGCGGCGTCTACACCCGGATCCGCTCCGCCGGCGGCCACCTCCTGATCAAGGCGGGCGCGGTCTCGGCGATCCTGTGGGTGCTGGGCATGGGCGCCCGGATGGGCTTCCAGCTGTGGACCGAGCACGGCGGCGGCTCCGACGACGTCGCCCGCTTCAGCCTCGCCCACCACATCACCAGCGAGCAGGCCTGGGTCGCGGCGTTCGTCCTGATGGCGCTCACCGAGGTGGTCACCCGGGTGGCCACGATCTACGTACGCAGCCGGATGGTCGACCGCGCGCAGCCGGCCCCGGCCATGGCGGCAGCCCCCACCGCGTCCTTCTCCGGCCGCACGGCCTGACCACCATCGCGGGCCCGGTCCCCGAAGGACCGGGCCAGGGCGGCCGGCAAGCGGAGGCGAGGACCCCGCGATGACCGAACCGACCGAGATCCAGGGACCGTTGAGCGTGATCGTCACCAACGGCCGGGCGGCTGTGGCCGCCCGGCCGGTCGACGTCGTGCTGATGGACCTGCGGATGCCGCCGCGCATGATCGGCACCGCGGCGACCCGGGGCCCGGGGCCCGGCCGAGGCTGTCCGACCAAGAACTCCTGCCTTCGGCCCCGTTCCATTCACTTCGGCAGATCGGCGGAGAGGAAGGGGTCAAGGAGCGCGAACAACGCGTCGGGCCGGTCGAGGGGAATGATGTGGCCGCAGTCCTGGAGGTGGTGTCCGACCAGGTCATCGGCGAGGGGCCGGAGTTGGCGTTCGAGCCCGGGGCCGACGGGATGGGAGCCGACGGCCATGGTGGGCATCGTCAGCCGCCCCGTCGCGACGGCGTCCTGTATCTGCCGCGCGCTGGTGGGCAGGGCCCGGTAGTAGGAGAACGCGCAGCGCAGGGCCTCGCTCCCGGTGTACGCGTCGACGAAGGCCGTACGGATGTCGTCGGGTACTCCTCGCCCGAGCGTCCCCGAGTCGATGAAGAAGTCGATGTACGAGGCCTCGTTGCCGGCCAGGACGGTCTCGGCGAGACCGGGAACGGCGTGGAAGCCGAACCACCACGGGGCGCCGCCCGCGACGACGTGCTCTGCTCCGGGCAGGCGGCCCAGCAGTGCCTCCATCACGACCAGACGCCGGACGAGCCCGGGTCGGCGCAGCGCGAGCAGGACGGCGGGGGCGGTGCCCGCGTCGATGCCGACGACCGCAGCCGAGGGCTCGCCGAGTGCGTCGAGCAGCCCTTCGGCGTCGGCGGCGAGGGTGCCCGCGTCGTACCCCTCGACGGCTCGTGTACTGCCACCGAAGCCTCGCAGGTCCGGGGCGATGACCCGATACTGCCCGGCCAGCCGGCCCATGATGCCGCTCCAGAGCTGCCAGGTGTGCGGGAAGCCGTGCAGCAGGAGAACCGCGGGTCCGTCCCCGGCGATGGCGACGTTGAGCTGGACGCCGTTCGTCGCGATGCGGCGGAGTCGGAGTGCGGTGGTGGCGGGCATGACGACCTCCCTCAGAATGGTTACCATTGGTGACCACAAAACGATAGGTAACTACCCGACCGCTGCCCAGACGGCACTTTCAGGGAAGGTGGTGAGCCACAGGTGACCACCCAGGAAGCCCGGACCGCCGCTCGCGGGGTGCGCGGCGATCTGTTCGATCCCCTGTGCCCGACGCGGCAGTTGCTGGACCGCATCGGTACGAAGTGGACGTCCATGGCCGTCAAGACGCTCGCCGATGCCGCACCGGACGAGGTGCGCTTCGCGGAACTGAGACGCCGGATGCCCGGCGTCTCGCAGAAGATGCTGTCCGTGACGCTACGCAGCCTGACCCGAGACGGGCTGGTGTCACGCCGGGTCGAACCGACCGTACCGCCGCGGGTCTTCTACCGACTCACCGAACTCGGCCTGTCCCTGGAAGCCGCACTCGCGGGCCTGCGGACCTGGGCGGAGGAGCACATGCCCGAGATCGACCGCGCCAACGAGGCCGCGGACGAGGAGGCCGATGAGGGCTAGGCCCCACCGGGAAGCTGCTGCCGCCCGCCAGAACCGCAGAAAGCAAAAAGGCCCCGGTCGATGACCTGGGCCTTTCTCGTTAACTATGGAGCGGGTGACGAGAATCGAACTCGCACTCTCAGCTTGGGAAGCTGATGTTCTACCACTAAACTACACCCGCGTAAGACGCCGGTTGAGCCGGTGTCGAATGCCCGCTCACTCTACCTCATGCCTGGCCCCCGGCGCTGAAGCCGTGGGGC
>NZ_JBSFLV010000191.1:0-15980 GCF_053599215.1 Streptomyces sp. NPDC001002
ACGTCCCGGCGGACTGGGTCAACACACCGTCCTCGTTCGACGCCGATCCGACTGGGGGCGGCAGCCCCCAGGAACGGCCACGCCAACGCCCGAAACCAGACAGGAAACCTACAGGCAGCCCCCGTTCAAAGCCCCGCAGGGAAGCCGTACTGTTCGGTACGTGAGCCGCACCCAAGACCGCGCCCGACACCACCTCAAGGCGCACCCCCTCGCACTGGACGCGGCCCTCGCGGCCGGGGTCCTGGTCTGCATGGTGGCCGGCTCATTCGTCGACCCGCACGGAAAGCACGGCGTCGACTGGGGCATCCGCACCCCCGACGTCCTCTCCCTCGTCCTCATCGTCCTCGGCGCCGCCGCCCTGATCTTCCGCCGCCGGGCCCCGAGGACGGTCCTCGCCCTCACCGGCACCGTCTCCCTGATCGAGTGCGTCGTCGGAGACCCCCGCGCCCCCGTCGCCATGGCCGCGGTCATCGCCCTCTACACCGTCGCGTACACCACCGACCGCGCCACCACCGTGCGCCTGGGCCTGCTGACGATGACCGTCCTGACCGGCGCCTCGATGCTGGCAGGACCCCTGCCCTGGTACGCCCAGGAGAACCTCGCGATCTTCGCCTGGACCGGCATCGGCGCCACCGCCGGGGACGCCGTCCGCAGCCGGCGCGCGGTCGTCCAGGCCATCCGGGAGCGCGCCGAGCGAGCGGAGCGCACCCGCGAGGAGGAGGCCCGCCGCCGCGTAGCCGAGGAACGCCTCCGTATCGCCCGCGACCTGCACGACGTCGTCGCCCACCACATCGCCCTGGTCAACGTGCAGGCCGGAGTCGCCGCGCACGTCATGGACAAGCGCCCCGACCAGGCCAAGGAAGCCCTCGCCCACGTACGCGAGGCCAGCCGCTCCGCGCTCAACGAACTGCGCGCCACCGTCGGCCTGTTGCGCCAGTCCGGCGACCCCGAGGCCCCCACCGAACCGGCCCCGGGCCTGGACCGCCTCGACGAACTCGTCGGCACCTTCCGCAGCGCGGGCCTGCACGTCGAGGTCGCCCGCGCCGACCACGGCACCACCCTGCCCGCCGCCGTCGGCCTGGCCGCCTACCGCGTGGTCCAGGAGGCCCTCACCAACGTGCAGAAACACGCCGGCACGGAGGCGAAGGCCGAGGTCAGCGTCGTACGCGTGGGACCGAACATCGAGATCACCGTCCTCGACAACGGCGCGGGGGAGGACGACGACCCGGAGAACGGCGGCGGCCACGGACTGCTCGGCATGCGCGAACGCGTCACCGCCCTGCGCGGCACCCTCACCACCGGTCCCCGCTACGGAGGCGGCTTCCGCGTCCATGCGATCCTGCCGGTCAAGACCCGCTCACGCGCCTCGGGGGACCCCGTATGACGACGATCCGCGTCCTGCTCGCCGACGACCAGGCCCTGCTGCGCAGCGCCTTCCGGGTGCTCGTCGACTCGGAGCCCGACATGGAGGTCGTGGGGGAGGCGTCCGACGGCGCGGAGGCGGTGCGGCTGGCCAAGCAGGAGCGGGCCGATGTCGTCCTGATGGACATCCGGATGCCCGGCACCGACGGCCTCGCGGCCACCCGCATGATCAGCGCCGACCCCTCGCTCGCGCACGTCCGGGTCGTCATCCTGACCACCTTCGAGGTCGACGACTACGTCGTGCAGTCCCTGCGCGCCGGCGCCTCCGGCTTCCTCGGCAAGGGCAGCGAACCCGACGAGCTCCTCTCCGCCATCCGGGTCGCGGCCGGCGGCGAGGCACTGCTCTCCCCGGCCGCCACCAAGGGCCTGATCGCCCGCTTCCTCGCCCAGGGCGGCGCGGCCGACGACGGACGCGACCCGGCCCGCGCGGAACGGCTCGACGCGCTCACCGTGCGGGAGCGCGAGGTGCTCGTCCAGGTCGCCGGCGGACTCTCCAACGACGAGATCGCCGAGCGTCTGGAGGTCAGCCCGCTCACGGTGAAGACCCACGTCAACCGGGCCATGGCCAAGCTCGGCGCGCGCGACCGGGCCCAACTGGTCGTGATCGCCTACGAGTCGGGGCTGGTACGTCCAAGGGTGGAGTGAACTCCACCGGCCGTACTGCGGCCGGAGTATGCGCCGGATAAGGAACGGGACCTGGGGGCTAGGAATCGGGGCTCCCCGATGGCTCAGGGTGAGAGGGCGGCCGCTCACCTGTGCGTCCGCTGTCGACTTCTGCCCTCTGACCCTCCCAGAAGGCCCGTCCCAGAGGGCACTTCGCAGAAGGCCCCTCCCGGAAGAGAGAGCTCTCACCCATGTCCTGGCTGTCCCGATTCAGCCTCGCGCAACGGGCCCTGATAGGTCTGATGTCCATCATCGTGCTCGCCTTCGGAGCGATCGCGATACCGCAGCTCAAGCAGCAACTGCTGCCCTCCATCGAACTGCCCATGGTGTCCGTGATCGCCCCCTACCAGGGCGCCGCACCCGACGTCGTCGAGAAGCAGGTCGTCGAGCCGATCGAGGACAACCTCGAAGCCGTCGACAGCATCACCGGCGTCACCTCCACGGCGAGCGAGGGCAACGCCGTGATCATGGCCTCCTTCGACTACGGCAACGACACGAAGCAGCTCGTCGCCGATGTCCAGCAGGCCGTCAACCGGGCCCGCGTCCAGCTCCCGGACGACGTCGACCCGCAGGTCGTCGCCGGCTCCACGGACGACATCCCGACCGTCGTCCTCGCCGTCACCTCCGAGCAGGACCAGCAGGCCCTCGCCGACCGGCTCGACCGGACCGTCGTACCGGACCTGAAGGGCATCGACGGCGTCGGCCAGGTCACGGTCGACGGGGTGCGGGACCTCCAGGTCACCGTCACGCCCGACGACGCGAAGCTGGCGCGGGCCGGGCTCAGCACGCTCGCCCTCGGCCAGGCCCTGCAGGCGGGCGGCGCGACCGTCCCGGCCGGCTCCTTCGACGAGGACGGCGCCAACCGCACGGTCCAAGTGGGCGGCGGTTTCACCTCGTTGACGCAGATCCAGGACCTGATGGTCACGGGGCAGGGCGGCGGCAAGCCGGTGCGCCTCGGGGACGTGGCCACCGTCGAGCAGCAGCAGGCCACCGCCGACTCCATCACCCGCACCGACGGCAAGCCGAGCCTCGCGGTGTCGGTCACGATGGACCACGACGGCAGCGCGGTCGCCATCTCGAACGCGGTTGAGGACAAGCTGCCAGCCCTGCGCAAGGACGTCGGCTCCGGCGCGAGCATCACCGTCGTCAGCGACCAGGGCCCGGCGGTCTCCAAGTCCATCAGCGGCCTGACCACCGAGGGCGCGCTCGGCCTGCTCTTCGCGATCCTGGTCATCCTGGTGTTCCTGGCCTCGATCCGCTCGACCCTGGTCACCGCGGTGAGCATCCCGCTCTCGGTCGTGCTCGCGCTGATCGTCCTGTGGACGCGCGACCTGTCCCTCAACATGCTGACGCTGGGCGCGCTGACCATCGCCATCGGCCGGGTCGTCGACGACTCGATCGTGGTCCTGGAGAACATCAAACGGCACCTCGGCTACGGCGAGGAGCGCGAGGAGGCCATCCTCAAGGCGGTCCGCGAGGTGGCCGGCGCGGTCACCTCCTCGACCCTCACCACGGTCGCCGTCTTCCTGCCGATCGGCCTGGTCGGCGGTATGGTGGGCGAGCTGTTCGGCTCGTTCAGCCTGACGGTGACCGCGGCCCTGCTGGCCTCGCTGCTGGTGTCGCTGACGGTCGTACCGGTCCTGTCGTACTGGTTCCTGCGCGCCCCCAAGGGCACGCCGGACGACGCCGAACAGGCCCGCCGGCTGGCCGAGGAGAAGGAGGCGAGGAGCCGCCTGCAGCGGATCTACGTCCCCGTCCTGCGCTTCGCGACCCGTCGCCGCCTCACCAGCGTGCTGCTCGCGGCCGTGATCCTGATCGGCACGTTCGGCATGGCGCCGCTGCTGAAGACGAACTTCTTCGACCAGGGCGAGCAGGAAGTCCTCACCGTCAAGCAGGAGTTGAAGCCGGGCACCAGCCTGGCGGCGACCGACGCGCAGGCCAAGAAGGTCGAGCAGCTGCTCGGCGCCACCAAGGGCGTCAAGGACTACCAGGTCACCATCGGCTCGTCCGGCTTCATGGCGGCCTTCGGCGGTGGCACGGACACCAACCAGGCCTCCTACCAGGTGATGCTGGACGACTCGGCCTCCTACGACGACGTGCAGGACGGCATCGAGTCCGGCCTGAAGAAGCTGACCGGCATCGGCACCACCACCGTCTCCGCCGGTGACGGCTTCGGCAGCCAGGACCTGAGCGTCGTCGTCAAGGCGGCCGACGGGAACGTGCTGCGTACGGCGGCCGAGCAGGTCCGCGAGGCGGTGGCGGGCCTCGACGACGTCACCGACGTGAGCAGCGACCTCTCGCAGAGCGTGCCGCGCATCTCGGTCAAGGCCAACTCCAAGGCGGCGGCGGCCGGTTACAACGACCAGACGCTCGGCGCCGCGGTCACCGAGGCGGTCAAGGGCACCACGGCCGCCAAGGCGATCCTGGACGACACCGAACGTGACGTCGTCATCAAGTCGGCCAAGCCGGCGGCGACTCTGGCCCAGTTGAGGAATCTCAAGCTCGGCCAGGTCGAGCTGGGCGACATCGCCACGGTGAAGCTGGTCGACGGACCGGTCTCGATGACCCGTATCGACGGCCAGCGCGCGGCGACCGTCACCGCGCGGCCGACCGGCGACAACACGGGTGCGGTGAGCGGCAAGCTGCAGACCGAGATCGACGCCCTCAAGCTGCCGGCCGGCGCCACCGCGCAGATCGGCGGGGTCAGTTCGGACCAGGACGACGCGTTCAAGAACCTGGGCCTGGCGATGCTGGCGGCGATCGCGATCGTCTTCATGCTGCTGGTCGCGACCTTCCGCTCGCTCGCCCAGCCGCTGATCCTGCTGGTCTCCATCCCGTTCGCGGCGACCGGCGCGATCGGCCTGCTGATCGTCACCGGCACCCCGATGGGCGTCCCCGCGATGATCGGCATGCTGATGCTGATCGGCATCGTGGTGACCAACGCGATCGTGCTGATCGACCTGATCAACCAGTACCGCAAGCAGGGTTACGGCGTCGTCGAGGCCGTGGTCGAGGGCGGCCGGCACCGGCTGCGTCCGATCCTCATGACGGCCCTGGCGACGATCTTCGCCCTGCTCCCGATGGCCCTGGGCGTTACCGGTGAGGGCGGCTTCATCGCCCAGCCGCTGGCCGTGGTCGTCATCGGCGGCCTGATCACCTCGACCCTGCTCACCCTGCTCCTCGTCCCGACGCTCTACGCGATGCTCGAACTCCGCAAGGAGCGGCGGACGAAGAAGCGGGCGGCGAAGCAGGAGAGGAAGTCCGAGCCGCCGGCCCCGCGATCGGCCTCGGACGAATCGGAGCCGGAGCCCGCGGGAGTGTGACGGCCGAGACGGCCGGGCCCCGGACCAGGACGGTCCCGGGCCCGGCCGTCGGTATTTCCCCGTTGGGTATCTTGTGGTTCGAACTGCCTGACGGTGAAGGGGATCCCCGCGGTGCCACTGCACAAGGATGACCCGAAGTCGGTCGGCGGATACCGACTGGTGGACCGCTTCGGAGCCGGCGGCATGGGCGTCGTGTACTGGGGCCGGTCCCGCTCGGGCCGTGACGTCGCCGTCAAGGTCGTGCACGCCCAGTACGCCGAGGACCCGGTCTTCCGCGCCCGGTTCCGCCAGGAGATCGAGGCCGTCCGCAAGGTGAGCGGCGCCTTCACCGCACCGGTGGTGGACGCCGACCCGGAGGCGGTACGGCCCTGGATGGCGACCCAGTACGTCCCCGGGAACTCCCTCGCCCAGCGGATCCGCGAGCACGGCGCGCTGAAGGGCACCGAGCTGCGCCGGCTGGCCCTGGGGCTGGTCGAGGCGTTGCGGGACATCCACCGGGCCGGGGTGGTGCACCGGGACCTGAAGCCCGCCAACGTCCTGATGTCCGAGGACGGCCCCCGCGTCATCGACTTCGGCATCTCCCGCGCGGTCGAGAACCACAACACCCTCACCGAGACCGGCCAGATGATCGGCACCCCGCCCTTCATGTCCCCGGAGCAGTTCACCGACGCCCGTACGGTGGGCCCCGCCTCGGACGTCTTCTCGCTCGGGGCGCTGCTGGTGTACACCGTCACCGGGCGCGGTCCCTTCGACGCCGACAGCCCCTATCTGACGGCCTACCGGGTGGTCCACAACGAACCCGTACTGGACGGGCTGCCGCTGCCGTTGCGCGCGGTCCTGGAGCGCTGCCTGGCCAAGGAGGCCAAGGAGCGGCCCGAACTCGACGAGCTGGAACGGGAGTTCGCGGAGGCCCTGCCCGAGTCGGACCCCGGCGACCCGGTCACGCTGACGCTGCGCATGGACCGGTTGCGGGCCGCGGGGGAGACCTCCTCAGGGGCCGACCCGGGGGAGGTGACCAAGCCCCCCGGGCCCGGCCGCCGTACCGACGGGCGGGGCCGCCGTATCCGCCCGTTGCTGGTGGCCGGCACGGTCTGCGCGACGGCCCTTGGCCTGCTCGGGTACCTGTGGCTCGGCCCGGGATTCTCGGACAGCCCTCCGGCGCCGGCCTCCGCCGGCTCCCCGGACTCCCGGTGGGCGGCGGTGCCCACCGGCTTCGGCACCTGGCAGTCGACGGTGTTCCGGACGGCACCGCGAGGCGCGGCCGAGGCGCTGGGGGAGGAGAGCGGCGACCCGAGCGACGCCACCTGCCGCAGGTACGAGAACGCGGTCTACTGCGCGGGCAACGACATCCTTCCGGTCCGGCTGGACGGCCGTACCGGCAAGACGGTCTGGCGCGCCTCCCTCGCGTCCACCGAACCCGGCGCGGAGCTGAACTCCTTCACGCTCCTCGGGGTGCGGGACGACGTGATGCTGGTCCGGCAGGCCGTGTTCATCGGGACCTCCGGGAACTCGACGGTCACCGTCGTCGCTCTCGACACGGACAGCGGGAAGCGGCTGTGGTCCCGCGAGGTGCACGACGAGACCGTCGACCTGGGCCTGTCCCACGACCTCGCCCTGACCCCCGAGGGCCGGCTGGTGACGGCCCGCTCCCCGCGCACCGGCGCCGAGCGCTGGACCCTGGAGCTCCCCGCCGACAACTACTGCCAGTTCCTGACGTACGGCTCGGGCCTGTACGCGCACTGCTTCCCGGGGGACGAGAGCCGGCCCGCCGAGCTCCTGGAGATCGACCAGGCCGACGGCTCGGTGGTCCGGCGTCTGGAGACCCCGTACACGACCGGTCTGCTCGGCATCGTCGACGGCAAGCCGGCCTTCGCGGTGGGCACCACGGGCCCGACGCGCCCCGAGGAGCTGACGTTCGGCAAGATCTGGCTGGTCGACCCGGAGACCGGCGCCGGCACCACGACGAAACTCGCGAAGACGTACGAGGGTGCGGTGACGCTGGCCGCCGGCACGCTGTGGATCACCGGGGCCAACGGCCTGGTGACCGCCGTGTCCCCGCTGACCGGCAAGCAGCTGTGGCAGACCCGCACCGGCGCCGAGGGCTCGGGCCAGCCGACGTACGACGCCCGTACCCGCACCCTGTATCTGGCCAGCACCAGTGGCCGGGTCGCGGCCCTCGACGCCCGCGAGGGCACGCTGCTGTGGGAGACGGGCGCGCACGCCGAGCAGCTCGCGAGCGGCGACGTGATCAAGTCCGCGGTACTGCCGTACGGCGGTGCGCTGATCGTGAACACCCCGGACGGCACCGTCTTCAGCCTCGACCCGGCTCACCCCGGACGGAAGCCCGTGACGGGGTGAGCCGGGCCGAGTGAGCGGGGTCGGGTGAGCCGGGCCGGACTCGGGCCTACGGCAGCGCCAGCATCCGCTCCAGCGCCAGCTTCGCGAACGCCTCGGTCTCCTTGTCGACCTCGATCCGGTTGACCAGCTTGCCCTCGGCCAGCGACTCCAGGGTCCAGACCAGGTGGGGCAGGTCGATGCGGTTCATGGTCGAGCAGAAGCAGACCGTCTTGTCGAGGAAGACGATCTCCTTGCCCTCGGGCGCGAACCGGTTCGCGAGCCGGCGTACGAGATTGAGTTCCGTACCGATGGCCCACTTGGAACCGGCCGGAGCCGCCTCAAGTGCCTTGATGATGTACTCCGTCGAGCCGACGTAGTCCGCCGCGGAGACGACCTCGTGCTTGCACTCGGGGTGCACCAGGACGTTGACCCCGGGTATGCGGGCGCGCACGTCCTCGACCGACTCCAGCGAGAAGCGGCCGTGCACCGAGCAGTGGCCGCGCCACAGGATCATCTTCGCGGCCCTCAACTGCTCAACGGTGAGGCCCCCGTTGGGCTTGTGCGGGTTGTAGAGGACGCAGTCCTCCAGGCTCAGGCCCAGGTCGCGGACGGCCGTGTTGCGCCCGAGGTGCTGGTCCGGCAGGAACAGCACCTTCTCGCCCTGCTCGAAGGCCCACTCAAGCGCCCGCTCGGCGTTCGACGAGGTGCAGATCGTGCCGCCGTGCTTGCCGGTGAACGCCTTGATGTCGGCGGAGGAGTTCATGTACGAGACGGGCACGACCTGCTCGGCGATGCCGGCCTCGGTCAGCACGTCCCAGCACTCGGCGACCTGCTCGGCGGTGGCCATGTCGGCCATCGAGCAGCCGGCCGCCAGATCCGGGAGCACGACCTTCTGGTCGTCGGACGTCAGGATGTCCGCGGACTCCGCCATGAAGTGCACACCGCAGAACACGATGTACTCCGCCTCCGGGCGTGCGGCCGCGTCCCGGGCCAGCTTGAACGAGTCACCCGTGACGTCGGCGAACTGGATGACCTCGTCGCGCTGGTAGTGGTGGCCGAGCACGAAGACCTTGTCGCCGAGCTTCTCCTTGGCCGCGCGGGCCCGCTCGACCAGGTCGGGGTCGGACGGCGAGGGCAGGTCACCGGGACACTCGACGCCCCGCTCGCTCTTCGGGTCGGCCTCGCGGCCGAGCAGCAGCAGGGCGAGGGGCGTCGGCTGTACGTCGAGCTCCTGGGTCTGGGCGGTGGTCACGACACACACCCTTTCTGTTCTGCGGGCTGTCCTGAAAAGACGGACCTTCTCGTCGAATTGACGTTATCTATCATAACTGCTTCATGTCAGTTTGACGATGCCCATAGCGTCGATGTGACATCAATCCCGGCGGGCACTCGGTGCGCACTCGGTACGCGCTCGGTGAGGGACCTTGCGGGCATGTGCGAGCATGGTTGGTGGAACAGAAGAGGAACAGGCGAAAAGAACGCCACCAGGCCCGGAATGAATCCGCGGCCCTGCCGGTTGCAATTGTCGGCAAGCAGTCTCCGTACAACCCGGGAGAGATGTAGATGTCCGTATCGGACGAGACCAGCACCGTCACCGACGGCATCATCCTGTCCGACGCCGCCGCGGCGAAGGTCAAGGCCCTGCTCGACCAGGAAGGCCGCGACGACCTGGCCCTGCGTGTCGCCGTTCAGCCCGGCGGCTGCTCCGGCCTGCGTTACCAGCTCTTCTTCGACGAGCGCTCCCTCGACGGCGATGTCGTCAAGGACTTCGGCGGCGTCAAGGTCGTCACCGACCGCATGAGCGCCCCGTACCTGGGCGGCGCCTCCGTCGACTTCGTGGACACGATCGAGAAGCAGGGCTTCACGATCGACAACCCGAACGCGACGGGCTCCTGCGCCTGCGGCGACTCCTTCAGCTAAACCCCACCGGCCCGCGGCGACCGCGGTGCCTGACTGGGACACCAGGACATGACGAAGGCGGCGGCCCCCTCCGACGGGGCCGCCGCCTTCGCCGTATCCGGTGAGCGAACGGGACGACGTTCCGCTCCTACTGGGCCATGGACGCCTGCGGCAGCCGCGCGCCCGCCTTCTCCAACGGGATCCCCTTGCCGTCCGTCCCCACGACCTTGCGGTCACCGAGCGGCGCGTCCAGCTGGACCGTCTGCTGGTACTCCTTGGCGATCATGATGCAGACCTTGTTCTTCCAGGGCTTCTCGGTCACCGTCGCGGTCACCTCGTCCCCGCTCTCGCTCGCCGTCGCCTTGTAGTCGGCGCACACCCCGCCGTAGAAGGTCACGGTCAGCTCCCGCCCGTCGGCCGAGTAGCCCTCCACCTTCACGTCCCGCGATTCCGGAGCCGAGGTCGGTTCGTCGCCCGGAGTGGACGTCGTCGGGCTGGGCTCACCGGTCGGCGTGGCCGAGGGCGAGGCCAGATACTTCGGGTCCACCGCCGGATACGTCACCCGGAAACCGTCCGCCGCCCCGGCCGACCGCACCTTGAACAGCCACGACGGCACCAGCGCCTGCCGCCCGTCCACGGACCGCGCGGCCAGCCCGAACACCGCGTCGCCGACGGTCACCGTCTCCCGCGTGGGCTGAGCCGTCGACGACCCGCACGGCGCTTCGAGCCGGTCCTTGAGCGGTACGGCACTGGCGCAGCCGCCGATGCCCATGCGGTGGTCGGTCGTCGGCGCCGAGTTCATCAAGGCCAGCGTCTTCTCCGCGCTCAGCACGGGATACGTGTCGCCCTTCACCGGCGCCTTCAACCGGCCGGTGCCGCCGACCACTTCACCCTGCACGCTCACCGTGAGGCCGGTCGTCCAGCCGTAGGTGGGCAGCCCGCCGACCGTCGGATCGGCGTTCACGACCCGCTGGGCGCCCATGACCTGGCTCGCGTCCACCTTCGCGTCGTCCTGGCCGACCGCCTTCAGGATCGGCGCGGCCACCTTCTTCGCCGCCGCCTCGCTCACCGTGTCGCCGGCCGGGTTCGCGGGATCCTGCGGGCACACCGTCATGCTCTTGCAGTTGTCGGTGCCGGCCGCGAACCGGTGGAAGGTCCAGGTGCCCGGCGCCGCCTTGTCGACCACCAGGCTCGGCCCCCCGCCGTCCTTGTTGGGCCCGACCTGCCAGGACTGCCCCTGGACCACCGGCGCCCCCTCCACTCCGAGCGCCTTCGCCAGCCGGGCCACCTCGTCCTTGGTGACCTCGCCCGTCGCCCGGTACACGGGCGCCGAGTCCGGCCCGTCGGGCAGGCTGCCGTGGACCTTGTAGGTCACGCCGTAGGGATTCGGCTCCCCGGGCGCGATCCCGTTCGAACCGCTCTCGGCGTAGCCGTCGAGCACGAGCTGCGGGGGAGTCCCACCGTCTCCTCCGGAGGCTCCGGCCCCCGAGTCTCCACCGTCTCCTCCGGAGGCGGTGGCGGCGAGATACGCCCCACCGCCACCGATGAGCAGGACCGCGGCGGCGACGGAGGCGACGAGAACGCGGGGACGCCGTCGGTTCGGCGGAGGCTGAGGGGCTTCGGCTGCGGATTCGTGCGGGCCGGGGACTTCGGCGCCGACGGGGTCGGCTTCATCGGCGTCCGGCGCGTCCGGCGCCTCGTCGAAGGCGGGAGCGTGTACGTCGGCCGACGCCTCGGCAGGGGCGGGCGCGTCGGCCGGGGTCTCAGCGGCCTTGGCGTCGCCGGCTTCGGCGCCGGGAGCCTCGGACTCGGTGTCCTCGTCATCACGGGCGCCTGTTTCGTCAGCACCGGAAGCCTCGACAGGCGTTTCCTCGGTACCGGCAGCCTTCGCAGCGTCTTCGGCGGCTTCGGTTTCCGCGCCCTTGGCGGCCTCAGCGCCGGAAGCCCCCGCCTCACCGCCGGAGGCAGGGGTGTCGTCATCGGGTCGCTCGGTGTTCACCGCATCGCTCCTTCGGCTGCGCAACTGTCCCTTGACCCTGACCCGGCCCTGCCAAAGAGGCCGGTGGGAGGGTCGTATCCCGCATCCCCTTTAAAGGGGACGGCGATGGGACGCGTCGGGGGAGCGCGCGGTTCCCTGCAATGCGCCGATCCGAACGATCGAGCTGGTTTCAGTCGCCGTAGTCCGACATCTCGTCCAGCAGTCGGGCCGACCTCGACGGCACAGTCACCCCATGGATCAGCGACGGCGACACCGGCAGCGCGGCGATCCGGACGGGCGCCGTCCAGTGCGGTGCCATCCTGGCGCAGTCACCGCGCAGCGACGCGAGGTCGCCTTCCAGATCGGCCGGAGCGGGCGCGTGGACCTTGAGGTTCGTCATAGCGGAACCGTAGGCACGCTTCCGCCCGCGAAGAAAGATCTACTATCGGGTAGTTTTGGCGGCTTCAGAGCCCGGCTACGACCCGGTAGCGTGAACTGTCAATCTGTCTCCCCACAGGAGAGTCCCCGCCGTGCGCATCGCAGTCACCGGCTCCATCGCCACAGACCACCTCATGACCTTCCCCGGCCGCTTCGCCGACCAGCTCGTCGCGGACCAGTTGCACACGGTCTCGCTCTCCTTCCTGGTCGACAATCTCGACGTACGCCGGGGCGGCGTCGGCGCGAACATCGCGTTCGGCATGGGCCAGCTGGGCACCCGGCCGATCCTGGTCGGCGCGGCCGGCTTCGACTTCGACGAGTACCGCGGCTGGCTGGAGCGGCACGGTGTCGACACCGACTCGGTGCGGATCTCCGAGACCCTGCACACCGCGCGCTTCGTGTGCACCACCGACTCCGACCACAACCAGATCGGCTCCTTCTACACGGGCGCGATGAGCGAGGCCCGCCTCATCGAGCTCAAGGCCGTCGCGGACCGCGTCGGCGGTCTCGACCTGGTGCTGATCGGCGCGGACGACCCGGAGGGCATGCTCCGGCACACCGAGGAGTGCCGGTCCCGTTCGATTCCCTTCGCGGCGGACTTCTCCCAGCAGATCGCCCGTATGAACGGCGACGAGATCCGGATCCTGCTGGACGGCGCCACGTACCTCTTCTCCAACGAGTACGAGAAGGGGCTCATCGAGTCGAAGACGGGGTGGAGTGACGCGGAGATCCTGGCGAAGGTCGGGACGCGGGTGACGACGCTCGGTTCGCGTGGTGTTCGTATCGAGCGGGTGGGTGAGGACCCGATCGAGGTTGGTTGCGCGGAGGAAGAGCGGAAGGCTGACCCGACGGGTGTCGGCGACGCTTTCCGTGCGGGGTTCCTCTCGGGGTTGGCGTGGGGGGTTTCGCTGGAGCGGGCGGCGCAGGTCGGCTGCATGTTGGCGACGCTTGTGATTGAGACGGTGGGTACGCAGGAGTATCAGCTGCGGCGGGGGCACTTCATGGACCGGTTTACGAAGGCTTACGGGCATGATGCGGCGGCCGAGGTTCAGGGGCATTTGGGCTGAGTTTGCCGGGTGCGGGTGTGTGGGGGCTGGTCGCGCAGTTCCCCGCGCCCCTGGCGGCGATCAGCTCAACCGGCGTACCAAGTAGGCCGCACCCTTTTCCGCCGTCTCCTCGCCTACGTACTCCTGATCCCGCATTTCGCACCATGCCGGGATGTCCAGGCGGGCCGCCTCGTCGTCGGAGAGGACCCGGATCGTGCCGCCCACCGGGACCTCGCCGATTACCTTGGCCAGTTCGATGACGGGGATGGGGCAGCGTTTGCCGAGGGCGTCCACGATGAGGGCGTCCTCGGTGGTGATGGTGGTCGGCAGGGATGCGCCCAATTTCTCCCGTACTGCCGCCACCGCCCCCGGCAGGACCTCCAGGAAGCGTTCGACGTCCGCCTCCGGCGTCCCCAGCGGCAGCGAAACCCTCACATTGCCCTCACTCAGCACGCCCATCGCCTTGAGGACATGGCTGGGCGTCAGGGTGCTGCTCGTGCAGGAGGAGCCGGAGGAGACGGAGAAGCCCGCTCGGTCCAGTTCGTGGAGGAGTGTCTCTCCGTCGACATAGAGACAGGAGAAGGTGACGATCCCGGGCAGTCGCCGTTCAGGATCCCCGACCACCTCCACGTCCGGTACCAGCCGCGGCACCCGGGCCCGGATCCGGTCCGTCAACTCCCGCAGCCGTACCGCCTCCTGGGCCGCCTCCGCGCGCACCGCCCGTAGCGAGGCCGCCGCCGCGACGATCGCCGGCAGGTTCTCGAACCCGGCCGCCCGCCCCGACTCCCGCTCGTCCACGGGCCCTTGTGGCGCGAACCGCACCCCTTTCCGTACGACGAGCAGCCCCACCCCCGCCGGCCCGCCCCACTTGTGCGCACTCGCCGCCAGCAACGACCAGTCACCCTCGACCGGCCCCCACCCGAGCGACTGCGCCGCGTCCACCAGCAACGGCACCCCGGCCGCCCGGCACACCTCGGCCACCCCGGCGACTGGCTGTACGGTCCCCACCTCATGATTGGCCGACTGGAGACAGGCGAGTGCGGTGTCCTGCCGGAGGGCTTGCTCGTAGGCCTCCGCGGTCACCGCGCCCGTGCGGTCCACGGCGATCCGCGCGACCGTCCCCCCGTCGGCCTCATGCACATCGGCCGAATGGAGTACGGAGGAATGTTCGACCGCTGACACGATCAGGTGACCCCCGACGCGTCGCCGCCCTGCCAACGCCCCCGCAATTCCCGTATGAACGGCCCGTGTTCCGGAGGAGGTGAAGACCAGTTCGTCCGGCCGGCAGCCCACGGTTTCGGCAGCGGCTTCTCGGGCGGCGTCCAGAAGCATCCGGGCTCGCCGCCCCTCCCGATACAACCGGGACGGGTCAGCCCACCCTTCGTCCAAAGACGCCAACAGCGCCTGACGCGCGACGGGATGGAGGGGAGCACTGGAGGCAGCGTCGAAGTAGGACACGCGGTCACGCTAACTCCCTCAGGGGCGCGAGGCTGTGTCCATTTGCGGCTCCGCCGCGGGGCGCGATCAGCCACAAACAACCCGCAGCCGCCAATCCAGCGAACCCACCGAGTGACTAGGCACCCCTCCCCGCGAACCCCCGGAGGGCGTCGGCTAGGGTTTGGTCCGCATAAACATCCAAACCCCTGCCCGACGCAGGACGGCGACCGACCACCGAGAAGGCCAGGCCGCAGCCATACCGCGCGGGCGAGACTCTCGGGAAGGCGCTACGTGAGTCCCAACGGCTCCGACCGCTCGCCGCGGCGCCCGATGCGGCGGAAGCTGCTGCAGGCAATGACCGCGGGCCTGGTCCTGGCGACCGCCACCGGTTGCACATACAAGGACTTCCCCCGCCTTGGTATGCCCACCCCGACCACGGAAGAGGCTCCGCGGATCCTCTCCCTGTGGCAGGGGTCCTGGGCCGCCGCGCTGGCCACCGGCGTGTTGGTGTGGGGCCTGATCATCTGGAGCACGATCTTCCACCGGCGCAGCCGCACCAAGATCGAAGTGCCTCCGCAGACCCGGTACAACATGCCGATCGAGGCGCTGTACACGGTCGTTCCGCTCGTCATCGTCTCGGTGCTCTTCTACTTCACCGCGCGCGACGAGACGAAGATCCTCAGCCTCGACAAGAAGCCGGACGTCACGGTCAACGTGGTCGGCTTCCAGTGGAGCTGGGGCTTCAACTACATCGAGCCCGTCGAGGGTTCCACAGGTGACGCGAAGACAGACGCGAACCTGGCCGCCATCCCGGACCGCTTCAAGGACGACTTCCCGGCGAACGCCGGCGGTGTCTACGACGTCGGTACGCCTGGCACGCGGAACCCGCAGACCAACAACCCGGGCCCGACGCTGTGGCTCCCCAAGGGGGAGACCGTCCGCTTCGTCCTCACCTCGCGTGACGTCATCCACTCCTTCTGGGTGGTGCCGTTCCTGATGAAGATGGACGTCATCCCGGGCCACACCAACTCCTTCCAGGTGACCCCCAACAAGGAGGGCACCTTCCTGGGCAAGTGCGCCGAGCTGTGCGGCGTCGACCACTCGCGGATGCTGTTCAACGTGAAGGTCGTCTCCCCCGAGCGGTACGAGCAGCACCTCAAGGACCTCGTCAAGAAGGGGCAGACCGGTTACGTTCCCGCCGGCATCGCGCAGACGAGCCACGAGAAGAACCGGGAGACGAACAACCTGTGAGCATCCTCAACGAACCCCAGGGTGCCGCGGCAGCTGAAGTCGGTTATGCCGACGAGCTTCCGGTCCGGCGCAAGCAGCCCGGCAACGTGGTCATCAAGTGGCTGACCACCACGGACCACAAGACCATCGGAACGCTGTATCTCGTCACGTCGTTCGCGTTCTTCCTGATCGGCGGCGTGATGGCGC
>NZ_JBSFLV010000192.1:0-15978 GCF_053599215.1 Streptomyces sp. NPDC001002
GGGCGGTGAGCAACGAGTCACGGCGCGGCTCGCCCCGGAACCGGGCGGAGTCCCCGCGCACGGACACGGCCCGCAGCGTGCAGGCCCCGTACCGGCCGAGACGCAGATCGTGGGGTGGGACGACGCCGACTCGTCCAGGACCGTGGGGAGTTTCTTGCGCTGGCCGAGAGGGGAGATGCCCCCGCGGACGTAGCCCGTCGTGCGTTCCGCCAGCGTCGGGTCCGCCATCGTCGCCCGCTTGCCGCCCACCGCCGCCGCCAGCGCCTTCAGGTCCAGCGTTCCCGCCACCGGGACCACCGCCACCGTCAGCGTGCCGTCCACGTCCGCCACCAGGGTCTTGAAGACCCGCTCCGGAGACACGCCCATCGCCTCGGCCGCCTCCGCGCCGTAGGACGGGTGGGAGGGGTCGTGGTCGTAGGAGTGGATCGTGTGCGACACCCCGGCCGTGGTCAGGGCGACCGTCGCCGGTGTGCCGCCCGCGGAGTTCTGCTGCTTCTTGGACTTCTTCGCCATGAGTGCCGTGCCTCAGTTCAGGCTCGTCGGGCTGCGCGTCAGTTCCGACGCCGGTAGGGACGGCAGGTTACGGATGATCGCCGTCTCGGTGCGAAGGAGTTTCAGTTCCTCGCGCAGGCGGGACGCGATGTCCGGCGCCTGCAGCAGGCGTTGCTTCGTCGGCGTGTCGAGCATGATCGCCGCGGCCACGAGGTACGAGACCACGGACGGGTCGTCGGGGAGGTCCGCGCCCGTCGACAGCGAGCGCTCCCGCGCCCCCGCCAGTCGCTTCTGGTACTGGCGGAACGCCCGCAGCACCCCTTCCGCCAGCGCCCCGGCCCCCTCGCCCTGCTCCTCCGGCAGCTCCTCGATCTCGGCCGTCAGGAACGGGCCCGACGCGTCGACCGACAGCAGCCGCGCCCTGGCCGTACCCGTGGCGAGCACCTCGAAGGTGCCGTCCGCGCGCTCCCGGATCGTCGCCGCGTCGGCCACACAGCCCGTGCCGTGGAAGGACTTGAGCGGCTCGGGCCCGAAGCCGGCCGCGGGCCCCACATCGCGCGGCGCGGTCGGGTCGGGCATGCCGGGCGCGCTCGGCGCCACCTCATGGCCGTCGCGGATCGCCACGACGGCGAACCGGCGCGGTTCGTCCTCGGGCGTCTTGAGCAGTTCGCGCATCATGGCGCGATAGCGCTCCTCGAAAATGTTCAGAGGCAGCACCAGCCCCGGGAACAACACCGAGTTCAGGGGGAAGAGCGGGAGCTGGACGGTGGTCACGGCGCAGAAGCCTAATGGTCTCCGGAGCGGGCGCGTCCGCCACGCTCACTCCGTGGATGCCGGGGCGGCGACGACAGCACCGCCGAACGGATCTCGTCGCGGGTCCGCAGGAACAGCGCGAGCGGGTCGTCCGACTGCCGGTCCCACGGAAAGGACGTGGCGTACGGGCCGATCAGCCGCAGCTGCGCGTAGGCGTCGTCCCAGCGCTCCAGGCGTACGAGGACGTACATCAGCTTGTTGCGCAGCTCGGCCGGCCAGGGGCGGGCCGCGGGGAAGCGGGCGGAGAGCGCGATCGCCCGGTCGGCCGCCGCGTCCAGCCGGTGCCGGGGCACCTCCGGGCCGCAGTCGTCGGTCAGATAGGCCAGGACCGCGCGGGCCGGCAGCCCCTGGACCAGGGAGTCCTCGGGGGCGTCCTGCGCGGCCCGGTCGGCGAAGTCCAGGCACTCGCTGTGCGAGCCGTGCCAGAAGGCGGCGAGGTAGTTCAGGGCGGCCACATGGCAGCCGTAGTGGTGCGGGGCGCGGCGGACCGCGGCCTCCCACAGCTCCTCGAAGTACTTGTGCCCGGCGTTCGCCCCGCGCGCGTGGTCCAGCGCGATCCGCCACGGCACCGGGTCGCGGTCGTCGCCGCGCGCCGCGGCCGTGATCAGCGGGCTCACCTCGCGCAGCAGCTCCGCGCGCGCCGGAGAGGGCCAGGCCCGGTCGACGGCGAGCTGGGCCGCGACGACGAGCGCGTCGGGGTCGTGCGGGGCGGCCTCGTACCACTGCTCGAACCACTCCGCGCGGGAGCACGCGAAGGCCGCGAGACGGCGTACGCAGCGGTCGCGGCCCTCCCAGTCGGCGCCCCGGCGGGTGGCGGCGAGCAGCTCGGCCGCCGGCCGGTGCTCGCCGCGGGCCGCCGCGACCAGCACGGCGCCGAGACCGTCGTCGGGTACGTCGAGCAGCACCTCGTCGTCGGCCGGGAAGCCGGCGGAGAGGCGCGGCTCGGCCCGGGGTGTGCGGGCCGCGCGGCTGAAGGGGTGCAGCAGAGCCATGGTGTCGACCATTGAAGGACCGCAGGTCAGCCCGGCGCCAGATGGAACCGTCAAGTCATGGAAAGTTGTACGCGCCAAGGTCAAGGGAAGGTAAAAGGTGATGACTGTTCAACAACCGTTCGGTCGGGGCGGGCGCGAGTTCGGGAGGTCGTGTGCGTTCGGTGCGCATCCCGTGTGCACCCCTTGTGTGCCCGGGGATGGCCTGAATTACAGCCCTAGTTCCGCCGCAGCAGGCGCGTCGCCCCCGCCGCCACCGTCGTCGCCAGGATCCAGCCCAGGATGATCATCGTCGCCGCCAGCCACTGCCAGCCGCCCCGCAGCTGCCAGACGCCGACCTGGCCGAGGTCGATCACCGGGAGCAGCAGGTCGAGGGCGAACAGGGCCGGGTTCCACGCCGGATGACCCCCGGCCTGCACCGGCGGATGGCTCGCGTGCGCGAACGCCACCGAGCCCGCCGCCCACAGCACCGCCATCCACACCGCGGCCCGCCCCGGCCGGTACCCGTAGGCCACCGCCCAGTCCTGCACATACCCCCAGAGCTTGCCCGCCGGCGGCAGCGTCTCGCGGCGCCGGCGCTGCTTGGCGAGCAGCACCTCGCGCGCGTCCTCGTCCTCGCCGCCGGCCCGCAGCACGGCGGCCAGCCGCTCGTACGGCTCCGGGTTGTACTCGGCGGTCGCCGCGGCCACCCAGCCCAGCCTCTCCTCCAGCGGGAACCGGCCGATCGGCACCAGGTTCTCGTACGCGAAACCGCCCATCTGCAGGTTGCCGGGCGTCGGCCAGGCGCTCGACCGGTCGACCAGGTTGATCACCTTCGCGCCCGACAGCACGACCGCCCCGCGCTGCGGCCGCTCGCCCAGGAAGCGCAGCTCGGGCGTCTGCACCCGGCGCAGCGACAGTTCCTGGTCGTCGGTGAAGGTGAACCGGGCCCGCTCCAGGTCGACCGAGTCCCCGAACCGTCCGTCGTCCAGGCGCACCCCGCCCTGGCACTCGAACCGCTGGATGCGCGTCCCGCGCGCGGGCGTCGAGCCGCTCAGCGCGGGACTGCCGACGCCCGCCGGGGTCAGGTACAAGGTCCGCCCGACAGTGAGCTGGGGCGCGTTCAGCGCGAGCCGGGTGTACGGGTTGGCGAGGCGCGCCCCGCGCAGGCTCAGCGAGACGCCGACCTTGGCGCTGCGCAGGCTCAGCTCGCCGTGCGACTCCAGAAGCTCGGCCTGGAGGTCCTGGCCCACGGTCATGCCGTCGGCGGCGATCGAACGCCCTGTGCGGTCGCGGTAGACGATCGCCTGGTTGAGCAGCAGATCGGTGCCGATGTGCGCGTCGGTCAGCCGTACGCCGTTGTGGAACCGGCAGCGGGGCAGATGGAGGTCACCCTCCGTGTGCACCCGGGCCGCCTCCAGGCGGGGCACCGAGCAGTCCACCATCCGCATGGTCTGGAACCGCGCCTCGGGCAGCAGGATCTCCCGTTCGAAGCGGCAGCCGCGCAGTTCGACGTACGGCGTCACCGTGCCGCCCGCGAGGTCCAGCACCCCGCTGATCTGCACGCCACGGAGTTTCAGCGACGCCACCCGGCCGGAGAGCGCGGGCGGGCCGTCCAGCAGCAGCCAGCACACGATCCGCGCGCGTACCGTGCGCTCGGGACCCCAGGGATGGCCGCCGTGCGGATCGTCGACGACGGTGTCCCCGCTGCTCAGGTCGTACACGCTGCCATTGCGGAAGGCCTGCCACATGCCGGCCTCGGCGGCGGTCAGATCGTCCGGCAGATCCCCCGCGCGGATGCCGGCACCCTCGGTCACTGCGATGTCCTTCCTCCCCGTCCACCGACGGGTTTCGCACAGCTGGTGATGCCCGCTGAGTAACCCCCGGAACACTAGACGCGACGATGATCTTCCGGGTTCCGGCCACGTTCTGTATCAGCCATTGATACGCGCGGACAGGGCCCGATCCCGGTCTGCGAGAATTGCCCCTGTGATCTCCCGAATCGATCTGCGCGGCGACGCCCTCCCCGAAGGGCCCGCCCTGCGCGACCTGCTGCCCCGAGCCGACTTCGACGTCTCGGCCGCCCTGGAGAAGGTGCGTCCGATCTGCGAGGCCGTGCATCATCGGGGCGACGCGGCGCTGATCGACTTCGCCGAGAAGTTCGACGGGGTGCGGCTGGAATCGGTACGGGTCCCGGTCGAGGCGCTGAGCGCGGCTCTGGAACAGCTCGATCCGGCCGTGCGCGCGGCCCTGGAGGAGTCCATCCGGCGCGCCCGTCTCGTCCACCGCGAGCAGCGTCGTACGACCCACACGACCCAGGTCGTGCCGGGCGGTTCCGTCACCGAGAAGTGGGTGCCGGTCGACCGGGTGGGGCTGTACGCGCCCGGCGGACGGTCGGTCTACCCGTCGTCCGTGATCATGAACGTCGTCCCGGCCCAGGAGGCCGGCGTCGGCTCCGTCGCGCTCGCCTCCCCGCCGCAGGCCGACTTCGGCGGCCTGCCGCACCCGACGATCCTCGCCGCCTGCGCGCTGCTCGGCGTCGACGAGGTCTACGCCGTGGGCGGCGCCCAGGCCGTCGCGATGTTCGCGTACGGCACCGAGTCCTGCGCGCCCGCCAACATGGTCACCGGGCCCGGCAACATCTGGGTCGCCGCCGCCAAGCGGTACTTCACCGGGAAGATCGGCATCGACACCGAGGCCGGTCCGACCGAGATCGCGGTGCTCGCCGACGAGACCGCCGACCCGGTGCACGTCGCCGCCGACCTGATCAGCCAGGCCGAGCACGACCCGCTGGCCGCAGCCGTCCTGGTCACCGACTCCGTGACGCTCGCGGACGCGGTCGAGAAGGAGCTGGAGCCGCAGGTCGCGGCCACCAAGCACATCGAGGACCGGATCGTCCCCGCGCTGCGGGGCAGGCAGTCCGCGATCGTCCTCGTCGACGGCGTCGACGAGGGGCTGCGGGTGGTCGACGCGTACGGCGCCGAGCACCTGGAGATCCAGACGGCGGACGCGGCGGCGGTGGCCGACCGGGTGCGCAACGCCGGTGCGATCTTCGTCGGGCCCTGGGCGCCCGTCTCCCTCGGGGACTACGCGGCCGGCTCCAACCACGTGCTGCCGACCGGGGGTTGTGCCTGCCACTCCTCCGGGTTGTCGGTGCAGTCCTTCCTCCGGGGCATCCACATCGTCGACTACACCCGCGACGCCCTCGCCGACGTGGCGCATCACGTGGTGACGCTGGCGGAGGCGGAGGACCTGCCCGCGCACGGCGCGGCGGTCAAGGCGAGGTTCGGATGGAAGGTTCCTGAGAGCAAGTGACCGGCATCGACGATCTGCCCGTACGGGACGAGCTGCGCGGCAAGTCCCCTTACGGCGCGCCCCAGTTGGACGTGCCGGTACGGCTGAACACCAACGAGAACCCCTACCCGCTGCCCGAGGCCCTGGTCGAGCGCATCGCCGAGCGCGTCCGCGAGGCCGCCCGCGACCTCAACCGCTACCCCGACCGGGACGCCGTCGAGCTGCGCACCCAGCTCGCCAAGTACCTGACGGACACGGCCGGCTACCAGGTCGGCCTGGCCAACGTCTGGGCCGCCAACGGCTCCAACGAGGTCATCCAGCAACTGCTCCAGACCTTCGGCGGGCCCGGCCGCACGGCCATCGGCTTCGAACCGTCGTACTCGATGCACGGACTCATCGCACGTGGCACCGGGACGGGCTGGATCGCGGGTCCCCGCAACGAGGACTTCACGATCGATCTCGCCGCCGCCGAGCGGTGGATCGCCGAGAACAAGCCCGACGTCGTGTTCGTCACGACCCCCAACAACCCCACGGGCAACGCCGTTCCGCCCGAGACGGTCCTCGCGCTGTACGAGGCCGCGCAGGCCGCCAAGCCGTCGATGGTGATCGTCGACGAGGCCTACATCGAGTTCAGCCACGGCGACTCGCTGCTGCCGCTGCTCGAAGGTCGGCCGAATCTCGTCGTCTCGCGGACGATGTCGAAGGCGTTCGGGGCGGCGGGCCTGCGGCTCGGCTACCTCGCCGCGCACCCGGCGGTCGTCGACGCCGTCCAACTCGTACGGCTGCCCTATCACTTGTCGGCCGTCACCCAGGCGACCGCGCTGGCCGCCCTGGAGCACACCGACACGCTGCTCGGGTACGTGGAGCAGCTGAAGGGCGAACGGGACCGGCTGGTGGGCGAGTTGCGGGCCATCGGCTTCGAAGTGGTCGAGTCGGACGCCAACTTCGTGCAGTTCGGGCGGTTCGAGGATTCCCACACCGCCTGGCAGGCGATCCTCGACCGGGGTGTCCTGGTCCGGGACAACGGCATCCCGGGGTGGCTGCGGGTCTCCGCCGGAACCCCCGAAGAGAACGACGCGTTCCTCGACGCGGTCCGTCAGCTGAAGAAGGAGCAGAGCGCATGAACCGCGTAGGACGTGTGGAGCGGGTGACCAAGGAGACCTCGGTCGTCGTCGAGATCGATCTCGACGGCGCCGGCAAGGTCGACGTGTCGACAGGGGTCGGCTTCTACGACCACATGCTCGACCAGCTCGGCCGGCACGGTCTCTTCGACCTGACCGTGAAGACCGAGGGCGATCTGCACATCGACTCGCACCACACCATCGAGGACACCGCCCTCGCGCTCGGCGCCGCCTTCAAGCAGGCGCTCGGCGACAAGGTCGGGATCTACCGCTTCGGCAACTGCACGGTTCCCCTGGACGAGTCCCTCGCCCAGGTGACCGTCGACCTGTCCGGCCGCCCCTACCTCGTGCACACCGAGCCCGAGAACATGGCGCCGATGATCGGCGAGTACGACACGACGATGACCCGGCACATCCTGGAGTCCTTCGTCGCTCAGGCCCAGATCGCGCTGCACGTGCACGTGCCGTACGGGCGCAACGCGCACCACATCGTGGAGTGCCAGTTCAAGGCGCTGGCCCGGGCCCTGCGCTACGCCTCCGAGCGCGACCCGCGCGCGGCCGGCATCCTCCCCTCCACGAAGGGCGCGCTGTGACCGGCCTCTCGACCATCCTGATCGTCGTCGGCCTCTTCCTGGTCGGCGGCATCATCTCCTTCGTCAAGCAGGAGATGCCCAAGAGCCTGATCGTGCTGCTGTCCATCGCCGCCGCGATGTGCCTGGTGGCGGGTGTCGTCCGGCTGGAGGTGTGGAATTGAGCGCGGCCAAGAAGGTCGTCGTCTTCGACTACGGCTTCGGAAACGTGCGTTCCGCGGAACGCGCCCTCGCGCGCGTGGGTGCCGAGGTCGAGATAACGGGCGACTTCGACAAGGCCATGAACGCGGACGGACTGCTGGTCCCGGGCGTCGGCGCCTTCGCCGCCTGTATGCGGGGCCTCAAGGACGCGCGCGGTGACTGGATCGTCGGCCGCAGGCTGGCCGGCGGGCGCCCGGTGATGGGCATCTGCGTCGGCATGCAGATCCTGTTCGCGCGGGGCATCGAGCACGGCGTGGAGACCGAGGGCCTCGACGAGTGGCCCGGCACGGTCGGACCGCTGCAGGCGGACATCGTGCCCCACATGGGCTGGAACACCGTCGAGGCACCGGCCGACTCCCAGCTCTTCGAAGGACTGGACGCGGACGCGCGCTTCTACTTCGTGCACTCCTACGCCGTCCACGACTGGTCCCTGGAAGTCCACAACGGCCTGCTGCGCGCACCCAAGGTGGCCTGGTCGACGCACGGCAAGCCCTTCGTGTCGGCCGTGGAGAACGGCGCCCTGTGGGCCACCCAGTTCCACCCCGAGAAGTCCGGCGACGCCGGCGCACAGCTGCTCACCAACTGGATCGGAACCCTCTAGACCATGGCCAAGCTCGAACTCCTCCCCGCCGTCGACGTCCGTGACGGCCAGGCCGTCCGCCTCGTGCACGGCGAGTCCGGCACGGAGACCTCGTACGGCTCCCCGCTGGAGGCCGCCCTGGCCTGGCAGCGGTCGGGCGCCGAGTGGCTGCACCTGGTCGACCTGGACGCCGCTTTCGGGACCGGCGACAACCGCGCGCTGATCGCCGAGGTCACCGGCGCCATGGACATCAAGGTGGAGCTGTCCGGCGGCATCCGCGACGACGACACCCTCGCCGCCGCCCTGGCCACCGGCTGCACCCGGGTGAACCTCGGCACGGCCGCCCTGGAGACCCCGGAGTGGGTCGCCAAGGTCATCGCCGAGCACGGCGACCGGATCGCGGTCGGCCTCGACGTACGCGGCACGACCCTGCGCGGCCGCGGCTGGACCCGGGACGGCGGCGACCTCTACGAGACGCTGGAGCGCCTCAACAAGGAGGGCTGCGCGCGGTACGTCGTCACCGACATCGCCAAGGACGGCACCCTCCAGGGCCCGAACCTGGAGCTGCTGCGCAACGTGTGCGCGGCCACCGACCGCCCGGTCGTGGCCTCCGGCGGCGTGTCCTCGCTCGACGACCTGCGCGCCATCTCCGAGCTGGTACCTCTCGGTGTCGAGGGCTCCATCGTCGGGAAGGCCCTGTACGCGAAGGCGTTCACCCTGGAAGAGGCCTTGGAGGCGGTAGCCAAGTGAGCGACGTACGACGCGTGTCGAGCGGAGCGCCCTGGGAGGAGCAGTTCGGCTACTCCCGCGCGGTGGAACTGCCGAACGGACTGGTGCTGGTCGCCGGCTGCACGTCGATAGTGGACGGCGAGATCGCCGGCGGCGGTCCCTACGAGCAGACGATCAACGCGTTCAACGTGGCGATCGCCGCGCTCGCACAGCTGGGTCTGGGCCGGGACGACGTGGTGCGTACGCGCATGTACATCACGCACGCCCGGGACGTGGACGACGTGGGGCGCGCGCACAAGGAGCTGTTCGACACCGTCCGGCCCGCCGCGTCCATGATCATCGTCTCCGGCTTCGTGGACCCCAGTCTGGTCGTCGAGGTCGAGGTGGAGGCGTACCGAGGGGAGACCTCCGGATGACCCTCGCCGTACGCGTGATCCCCTGCCTGGACGTCGACAACGGCCGGGTCGTCAAGGGCGTCAACTTCCAGAACCTGCGCGACGCGGGCGACCCCGTCGAGATGGCCAAGGTCTACGACGCCGAGGGCGCCGACGAGCTGACCTTCCTGGACATCACCGCGTCCTCCGGCAACCGCGAGACGACGTACGACGTGGTGCGCCGCACCGCCGAGCAGGTGTTCATCCCGCTCACGGTCGGCGGCGGGGTCCGCACCGCCGAGGACGTGGACAAGCTGCTGCGGGCCGGCGCCGACAAGGTGGGCGTCAACACGGCGGCGATCGCCCGGCCCGAGCTGATCCAGGAGATCGCCGAGCGCTTCGGCAGCCAGGTGCTGGTCCTCTCGGTGGACGCGCGCCGGACCGAGAGCGGGTCCTTCGAGGTCACCACGCACGGCGGCCGCAAGGGCACCGGCATCGACGCGGTCGAATGGGCCCACCGGGCCGCCGAACTGGGCGCGGGCGAGATCCTGCTCAACTCGATGGACGCGGACGGCACCAAGGACGGCTACGACATCGAGATGATCGAGGCCGTCCGCAAGCACGTCACGGTCCCGCTCATCGCCTCCGGCGGCGCGGGCCGGCTCACCGACTTCCCGCCGGCCGTCGGCGCGGGCGCGGACGCCGTGCTCGCCGCGTCCGTCTTCCACTTCGGGGATCTGCGGATCGGGGAAGTGAAGCGGGCGCTCAGGGACGCGGGGCATCCCGTTCGCTAGGTAGCCGAGGGCGCCCTGGGGGAGAACCCGAGGGCGCTCTTCCGGAGAAGCCGGGGGCGCCTTTTCCGTGAAGCCGGGGCGCCTTTTCGGCTGCCTCAGATGCCCAGCTGCTTGGCTTCCTGGAGCTTGGCGATCGCGTTCTCGTCGCCGTCCAGCTCCACCTTGGCCACGCTCTGCCGGCCGTGGACGAACAGCAGCAGCTCCGAGGGCTCACCCGTCACCGTCACGACCGGTGCGCCCTTGTGGGCGACCGCGGTCTGGCCGTCCGGGCGGCGCAGCACCAGGCCGGTGGGCGCGCCGCGGCCCATCAGGCGGGCCATGCGCTCAAGGCGGGACCACAGGGCGTCCTGGAACACCGGGTCCAGCTCGCGGGGCGTCCACTCCGGCTGCGCCCGCCGTACGTCCTCGGTGTGGACGTAGAACTCGACCGTGTTCGACGCCTCGTCGAGCTGCTTGAGCTGGAACGGCGAGAAGCGCGGCGGGCCCGTACGGATGAGCTGGATCAGCTCCTCGTACGGCTTCGCCGCGAACTCCGCCATCACCCGGTCCAGGCGCGGCGCGAGCTGCTTGATCATGATGCCGCCGGCCGCGTCGGCGCGGCGCTCGCGCACCACCACGTGCGCGGCGAGGTCCCGGGCCTGCCAGCCCTCGCAGAGGGTCGGGGCGTCCGGGCCCGCGGTCTCCAGGAGATCGGCGAGGAGGAGTCGTTCACGCTTGGCGAAGGTCGACATACCGTCAGCCTACGACCGCGCGGAGGGTCCGCACAGTGGACGCAGGCCGGGACTGTCAGTGCCGCGCGGCACAATGGCACCCATGACCAGCAAGCCCCAGTCCAGCGGTCTCGACCCCGAGATCGCCGCCCGCCTCAAGCGCAGCCCCGACGGGCTCGTGCCCGCCATCGCCCAGCAGTACGACACCGGAGAGGTGCTGATGCTGGGCTGGATGGACGACGAGGCGCTGCACCGCACCCTGACCACCGGCCGCTGCACCTACTGGTCGCGCAGCCGCGGGGAGTACTGGGTGAAGGGCGACACCTCGGGGCACGTCCAGCACGTCAAGTCCGTCGCCCTGGACTGCGACGCGGACACGGTCCTCGTGAAGGTCGACCAGGTCGGCGCCGCCTGCCACACCGGCGCGCGCACCTGCTTCGACGCGGACGTGCTCCTCAAGGACGGTGCCGAAGCGCTCCTCAAGGGCGGCTCCGATTCCGGCTCCGCCGTCCCGAATCAGTAGGGTCAGCCGCCATGGACCTCGAGACCTTCCGCAAGCTGGCCACCGACCGTCGGGTCATCCCGGTCACCCGCAAGCTCCTCGCCGACGGCGACACCCCGGTCGCGCTCTACCGCAAGCTCGCCGCCGAGCGCCCCGGCACCTTCCTGCTGGAGTCCGCGGAGAACGGCCGCTCCTGGTCCCGGTACTCCTTCGTGGGCGTCCGCAGCGCCGCCACGCTCACGGCCCGCGACGGCCAGGCGCACTGGCTCGGCACCCCGCCGGTCGGCGTCCCGGTCGACGGCGACCCGCTGGCCGCCCTGCGCGCCACCATCGAGGCCCTGCACACCCCGCACCAGGAGGGCCTGCCGCCGTTCACCGGCGGCATGGTCGGCTATCTGGGCTACGACATCGTGCGCCGCCTGGAGAAGATCGGCCCCGGCGAGCGGGACGATCTCAAGCTCCCCGAGCTGACCATGCTCCTGACCAGCGACCTCGCCGTCATGGACCACTGGGAGGGCTCGGTCCTGCTGATCGCCAACGCGATCAACCACAACGACCTCGACACGGGCGTCGACGAGGCCTACGCGGACGCGGTCGCCCGCCTCGACGCCATGGAGGCGGACCTCTCCCGCGCGGTCGCCCAGCCGCCGGCCATACTCCCGCCCTCCGAACTGCCCGAGTACACCGCGCTGTGGGGCGGCCCCGACTTCCGGGCCGCCGTCGAGGACGTCAAGGAGCGCATCCGGGCCGGCGAGGCCTTCCAGGTCGTCCCCTCCCAGCGCTTCGAAACGCCGTGCACGGCCAGCGCGTTGGACGTCTACCGGGTGCTGCGGGCGACCAATCCCTCGCCGTACATGTACCTCTTCCGCTTCGAGGGCTTCGACGTCGTGGGCTCCAGCCCGGAGGCGCTGGTGAAGGTCGAGGACGGGCGGGCCATGGTCCACCCCATCGCCGGCACCCGCCCGCGCGGGGCCACCCCGCAGGAGGACCAGGCCCTCGCCGACGAACTGCTCGCCGACCCCAAGGAGCGCGCCGAGCACCTCATGCTGGTCGACCTCGGCCGCAACGACCTGGGGCGGGTCTGCGAGCCGGGTTCCGTCGAGGTCGTCGACTTCATGTCCATCGAGCGCTACTCGCACGTGATGCACATCGTCTCCACGGTGACGGGCCGGGTCGCCGCGGGCCGCACCGCCTACGACGTCCTGACGGCCTGCTTCCCGGCCGGCACCCTCTCCGGCGCGCCCAAGCCCCGGGCGATGCAGATCATCGACGAACTGGAGCCGTCCAGGCGGGGGTTGTACGGCGGCTGCGTCGGCTACCTCGACTTCGCGGGCGACTCCGACACCGCCATCGCCATCCGCACGGCCCTGCTGCGCGACGGCACGGCGTACGTCCAGGCGGGCGCCGGCATCGTCGCCGACTCCGACCCGGTCGCCGAGGACGAGGAGTGCCGCAACAAGGCGGCGGCGGTCCTGCGCGCGGTCCACACGGCGAACCGGCTGGGCGGCTGAGGCCGGGCGGTCGAGACAGGGCGGTCGAGGCAGGGCGGTTACGGCGGCAAACCGGACCCTTCCGGGCAGTGGGGCGCGTATCACGTGAGCCCCGGGTGACGGTTCGCCCGGGGTTCAGGCGATAGTGGGGTACGTGACTGCTGTTCCTCACCCCCGATCCGAAGCCGCGGGACCCGCACGGGCCGCCCGCCGGAGTCTTGCCGTGGCCCTGACGTCCGGCGCGCTCGGCGCGGCCGTGGCGCTGTTGTCGACGCGACAACGCTGGTCGGAGGGCACCGCGACGGTGGCCGGCGGCGCGTTTCCGCTCACCGCGAAGGGGAGCGACGTGACCGGCGTTCCCGCGGCCCTGGCGATAGTGGGTCTCGCCGCGCTGGTCGCCGTCTTCGCCGTACGCAAGGCCGGTCGGTTGCTGGTCGCGGTGCTGCTCGCGCTCTCCGGCGCCGGAACCGTTGCCGCTGCGCTGCTTGGTGTGTCCGACAGCTCTGCGTTGGACGAGCAGGCGGCGAAGGCGGCGGGTGATACTTCGGCGACTGTCGATGCCCTGTCGCATACCGCTTGGCCGTACGTTGCCGCTGTTGGCGGCGGGCTGCTTCTGCTGGCTGGGCTGCTCGCCATTCGGTACGGGCGGTTGTGGCCTGCGATGTCCGGGCGGTACGAGCGCAATGGGGCGCCGAGGGTTCGTCGGCGGGCCGCGCCGGTTGACCCGGATCGGCCGGAGGAGATCTGGAAGGCGCTCGACAGGGGCGAGGATCCGACCGGCGCCTAGCCCTTCTGGTGTGACCCCGGGAGAGGTTGCACCGGCGTATGCGGAAGAATGGAATCTGAGCGTTCGGCTCGGAGACGTACACGACGTACACACAGCAACGAGGAGCAAGTCATGGCGGGCAGCAGCCACGGTCACACCCCGGCCGCCTGGACCGGTGTCACGATCGCCTTCATCGGGTTCTGCGTTTCGGGTGTCTTTATGGTGATGGCTGAGCCCGTGGGCTTCTGGGCCGGCATGGTCGTCGTGGTCCTCGGCGGGGTCGTCGGCCTGATCATGCGCGGGATGGGCCTCGGCCAGTCGAAGGAGGACCCGCACGCGGAGGCGCGGGCGGCCGCCGCTGCGGCGAGCAGTCCGGTGGGCGTCAAGAGCTGACGCGCGTACGGCTTTCGTGAGGGGCGATCCGGTGCCGGGTCGCCCCTCGTTCGTGTCTCATTCGTGTGCGAGGGGGCAGAATGCGAGACGTGAATGCCGACAGCCAGAGGGTGACGCCGTCCGACTCCGGGTCGGCACTGGGCCGGATCGCGGTTCCCGCGGGGATCCTCGCGGCGGTCGTCGGGGCCTTCGCCTACGTGGGCACGGTGGACCCGAACGAACCCGGCCACTACCCCGCCTGCCCCCTGTACAGCCTCACCGGCGTCTACTGCCCCGGCTGCGGCGGCCTGCGCAGCGCGCACGCCTTCGCCCACGGGGACTTCCTGGGGGCGCTCCAGGACAACGCGCTGGCCGTGGTCGCCTATCTGGGCTTCGCCGTGGTGTGGACCGTATGGGTGGTGCGCGCGGCGCGCGGACGGCCGCTGCGCATCGATCTCGGGCCGGTGCACCTGTGGTCGCTGGGGACATTGCTGCTGGTCTTCACGGTTGTCCGGAACCTGCCCCTCGGTGGCTGGCTGCACCCTTGATCAATTGCCGAATGTCCAGGTAGTGGGACCGGCGTCAACCGGATGCGAGGCCTACGCCCCGCTCCGGATACCATCGACGTGACCACCGGTTTTATCCCTGGGTCAACAGCTTCGACAGTCAACCGTCTGGAAGGGGGCCGCTCGCGTGAGTGTGCTCGACGAGATCATCGACGGAGTCCGTGCCGACCTCGCGGAGCGGCAGGCGCGCGTCAGCCTCGACGAGCTCAAGGAGCGCGCGGCGAAGGCTCCCGCGGCCAAGGACGGACTGGCCGCGCTCAAGGGCGACGGCGTCAAGGTCATCTGTGAGGTCAAGCGCTCCAGCCCCTCCAAGGGCGCGCTGGCCGCGATCGCCGACCCGGCGGGCCTCGCCGCGGACTACGAGGCGGGCGGCGCGGCCGTCATCTCCGTCCTCACCGAGCAGCGCCGCTTCGGCGGTTCGCTGGCAGACCTGGAGGCCGTCCGCGCCCGCGTGGACATCCCGGTCCTGCGCAAGGACTTCATCGTCACGTCGTACCAGCTCTGGGAGGCCCGCGCGTACGGCGCCGACCTCGCGCTGCTGATCGTGGCCGCCCTGGAGCAGCCGGCCCTGGAGTCGCTGATCGAGCGGGCCGTCTCCATCGGCCTGACCCCGCTGGTCGAGGTGCACGACGAGGACGAGGTCGAGCGGGCGGTGGACGCCGGCGCCAAGGTCATCGGTGTCAACGCGCGCAACCTGAAGACCCTTGAGGTCGACCGCGGCACCTTCGACCGTGTCGCGCCCGAGATCCCGGCGGGCCTCGTCAAGATCGCCGAGTCGGGTGTCCGCGGCCCGCACGACCTCATCGCCTACGCCAACGCCGGCGCCGACGCGGTCCTGGTCGGCGAGTCCCTGGTGACGGGCAAGGACCCGAAGACCGCGGTCGCGGACCTGGTGGCCGCGGGCGAACACCCCGCACTCCGCCACGGCCGCGGCTGATCTCCCGCTAGAGTTACCCCCGATGACACTCACCCTGACCCCCGACCGGCACGCCCGCCTCGCGCGCGGCTGCCGCCCGCGGGGTTGCCGCGCCCCGGCGCGGAGGATCCACGGCCGCAGGGTCCGTTACGTCATCGGAGACGAACCCGGGCAGGTAAACGGCCGCCGATGGCAGCGCCCCGTAAGGGGCGCGGGGCTCTTGTCGACGTGCGGCTACCGCCGCGTGAGCGCGAGCAACCACTGACGGCCTGCCGCCAACAGACAAGTCCCCGCCCCCACGGCGAATAGTGTCTTTTCACACGCACTCACCGTGAGGTTTCCGCATGCCCAGCGAGTTCTTCATCCCCGACCCCGAGGGTCAAACCCCCAGCGCCGAAGGCTACTTCGGCGCGTTCGGCGGCAAGTTCATCCCGGAGGCCCTCGTAGCCGCCGTGGACGAGGTCGCCGTCGAGTACGAAAAGGCCAAGCACGACGAGGAGTTCGCCCGCGAACTGGACGACCTCCTGGTCAACTACACCGGCAGGCCCAGCGCGCTGACCGAGGTACCCAGGTTCGCCGAACACGCCGGTGGCGCACGGGTGTTCCTGAAGCGCGAAGACCTCAACCACACCGGCTCGCACAAGATCAACAACGTCCTCGGCCAGGCTCTGCTGACCAAGCGCATGGGCAAGACCAGGGT
>NZ_JBSFLV010000193.1:0-15809 GCF_053599215.1 Streptomyces sp. NPDC001002
GCAGGGCATCCGCGCTGATGTCGGCGAGCGGGAAGTACGCCACCGGGTAGCGGCCGGGTTCGTGGACGGGCGGCGGCGTGACCGAGAAGGTCGACCTTGGCCCGAGTCGGGGCTCCGGTACGGGACTTGAGGGCGGCGAGGCTGACCGGCAGCCCTCCGGCTCGGATGCCGCCGCGCGCACCGGCACCGGTCAGCGCGACGGTGGCGCTGCCCGGCTCGGGCCAGTCGGCCTTCGGAGTGCGCGAAGTGCCGTACCCGGCAAGGTGCTTGAGCGGGGTGATCTCGCCGCCCTCCTCCACCACGGGGGTGGAGGGGACGTCCTGGGTCTTGGGCCGGCGCTGCTCGCGCGTGTCGTCGTCGCCGAGCGCGGGGGCCGCCTGGAGCAGGGTCAGGGTCAGGGCCGCGGACACCGCCGCGGCCAGATGTTTCGCCCACGTATGGGCGTATTGTCTCCGTGTCGAGCGCATGCGCGCTCCCCTCCCGTGTGATGTGGGTGCCCGGGCGCCGGAAGTCGTCCGGCGCCCGAGCGGAACGGCTCTGGTCAGGAGCCGCTAGTCGTTCGCCAGCCGGAAGATCTCCGTGCCGGAGAGCAGTCCGGGCACCAGGCATACGTCGTCGATGTCACCGGCGAAGAAGTCGCTCCACGCGCCCTTGTACTGGGCGCGGCCGATGTTGAGGCCCTTGCCGGCGTTCCAGACGCCGGTGACGGCCGTGCTGCCCTGCTCCTCGCCGTCGACGTAGAGGGTGAATTTCCGGGCCGCGGGATCGTAGGTGCCGGCGAGGTGGGTCCACTTGCCGACGGTCGCCGGCCGCTCGCTCGTCGCCATGGCGCGCAGGAGGTCGGAGTCGGCGGTGTCGGAGATGTGGCGGCCGAGGATCCAGCGCTTGTAGGCGGTCGAGTAGTAGAGGTTGAGGCCGTTGCCGTGTGTGCCGGCCTGGCTGATCACCGAGATGTTGTCGGTGAGCGAGGTGGGCCGCACCCATGCCGAGACGGTGAACGCCTGCCCGGTGTGGACGGCGGAGGCGGCGGTGGCGTAGTCGCTCGTGCCGTTGAAGCGCAGGGCCTTGTCGGCGGGTTCGGTGGCGGAGTGGTTGCCCGCGACCCAGTCGGCGCCCTTGACGGTCAGGGTGCGGTCGTGGCCGGAGGCGTCGGGCGCGGTGGCGCCGGAGGTCTGGTCGAGGCCGTAGACCGCGGCGGCACAGGAGTCGGCGAGGGCGTCCGGGCAGGCACGGTCGGCGATGAAGATGTACTTCTCCAACGGACCGCGGTTCCCGGCCTGGTCGACGCTGCGCACGTAGAGCACGTTGGGGCCGAAGGTGGAGGGCGGCACCTCGATGGTGGCGTCGCCGCCGAGGCTCGCGGGCGTGGCCTTGCGGCCGGGGGTGTCGCTGCCGAGGTCCCACTCGTAGTACTCGACGTCGTTCTTGAAGACGGAGTCGGAGTTGCCGTTCGCCGAGACGGTGAAGTGCCGCTTGGCGCCCACCGGGAGGTCGGCCTCGCCGTCCGCCGGTTTCACGAGCGGCTTGGTGTCGGGCCGCTCGGTGTCCACCACGAACTCGCACCAGTCGGACCAGTCCGAGTAGCCGGAGTCCTTCAACTTGCCGGTGGAGCCGTCGTACAGCTGGGAGTGCCACTTGTAGCCGTGGCCGTGCGTGAGCTCTTTGACGGGGATGTTCTTCTCGAAGACGCCCTCGTTCTGCGGGCCGTCCTTGCCCTCGTAGACGATGGGCCGGCCCTCGACCTGGTCCCAGACGCGGAAGGTGGCGGTGAGGTTCTGGCCGGTGCCGTCGGTGTAGGAGTCGGCGTCGGTGCCGTTGACCGCCATGGTCGGGGTGTCGTCACGGATCCACGGGCGCTTGGTGTTGTCCGTGGTGCAGGCCTTCTCCTCCGGGTTCGTCAGCCGCTCGTTGTAGGGCTTGCCCGGCGTGGTGTTGTAGGTGACGACCAGCTTGGCGTTGTCGCCGCGGAACCGCTTCCAGGAGTTGGCGTCGTCCTCGTCGGCGGCCCGCAGCGAGAACGCGATCGGGTCCTCGGCCTTGGCCTTCTTGCGGACCGTGGCGGTGAGGTTCTCGTTGCTCTCGTCGGCGTTGTCCTGGAAGTCGACCCAACTGGCCGGGGCGTCGGGGCTGCAGCTGTCGCCGCGCCCGTAGGCCACCGTGCGGTCGACCATCAGGTCGCCGTCCTTGGGCTTGTTGTTCCAGTTGGTGGCGGAGTCCACGCCGCCCTCACTGACCGCGTGCAGGTTGACGGTGCTCTTCTCGCAGGAGAACGAGAAGGTCTCGTAGACCTCGAAGACCGCCTTGGAGACGGTGCGGTTCTTCCATCCCGAGGTGGAGAACTGGAAGTACATGCGGTTGGTGTACGGCGACGAGCTGCACACGTAGTACGTGCCGCCGATGGACTTGTACGAACAGCGGCCGACGCCCTCGTCCTTCTTGAACTTGTGGAACTCGGTGCTCGGGTGGGCGCTGGAGACGTACAGCCACTCGCTCTTCGACATGCCGGCCTCGGGGTCGAGGTAGACCGGGAAGTCGGTGTCGGAGGCGGTCAGTACGGAACGGTCGGGCTCGACCGTGACCGCGGACTCGGTGACATCCAGGCCCATGTCGGCGACCTTGGCCGCGGCGTCGGGAGCCTCCTCGACGGGGGCGCCGGAACCGGCGGCCGGCACCGCGTCGGCCGGGACGTTCTGGACGTCGTTGGCGGAGTCCCACATCTTGGGCGCCTGGCCGCCGAACAGCCGCTCACCGGAGGCGTCCACGGCCTGCAGGCCGCCGGTCGGGCCGGTGCTCAGGTCAAGTCCCTCGGTCCGCACGGGCAGGCGCAGGCGCGCCAACTCCGGGTTGTGGGCGGCTTCGGAGGTCTTCACCTTCAGGACGTACGAGTATCCGGTGACGGACGCGCTCGCCAGCAGGTCGACTCCGGGCAGCACCTCGCGGTACTCGGCGGTGTCACCGTCCAGGGCGGGCTCGGGCAGTGGCGTCGGCCAGCGCAGGGTGAAGGACCGGCCGTCCTCTCCCAGGGTGATCAGGTCGGACGAGCCGCCCTTGGCGAAGGCCAGGTCGACGACTGCGGCCTTCGGGCCGACGGTGCCGTCGGGCCGCCGCTCCAGCGTGGCGTCGGCCTTCTCCCAGCTGCCGTCGGGGCGTTGCACCCGCTGCGGCTGCGCGCTGGTCTCGCTGGTGAGGCTGCCGTCCGGGTTGGCGAAGACGAGCTCGTCCTCGGTGCGGCGCGCGGTGATCTCCACCGGTTCGCCGGTCTCGGCGGCCAGGGCGAACGCGGTCGCCTCGGCCGAGGTCGGTGTGCTGCCGGCCGCGTCGGCCGGACTGGTGACGGCGGGCAGTGCGCCCAGGACGACGGCGCCACCGAGCAGCACGCCGAGCATCCGGGCAGCACGAAGCCGCCGGAACCAAGGGTTGGTCATTCCCTTGTCTCCCCCCGGGCTCTCCCCAGAGCCCGCTATGAAATTGATGTGGCCATGCCGTGAAGCAGTGGCGAGGGAAACGTATGGGACTTTCTTTACTGATTCAAGGTCATTTCAAGACTGGCCTGTCTCACAGGCCACTCCAGGCACACCCTCAGTCGAGGTGCGTAGCCGCGAACATCCGCAGCACAGCCGGGAGTACGACCACCGACGGCCCCGGCGTCGACAACGCCTTCGCCAGGTCCGTCTCCAGCGTCTCCGGACTCGTCCGCACCCCCGCCACCCCGAACGACTCCGCCAGCGCCACATAGTCCGGCCGGGTCAGTTCCGTCGCCGTCGCCCGGCCGAAGGCGTCCGTCATGTACTCGCGGAGGATGCCGTAGCCGCCGTCGTCGACGATGAGCCACGTGACGTTGAGGTCGTACTGCTTGGCCGTCGCCAACTCCGCGATGGAGTAGAGAGCTCCGCCGTCGCCCGACACCGCCAGCACCGGCCGCGTCGGATCCGCCGCCGCCGCGCCCAGCGCCGCCGGGAAGCCGTAGCCCAAGCCCCCCGCGCCCTGGGCCGAGTGCAGGTGGTTCGGGCCCTTCGCGTCGAACGCCGACCAGGCCCAGTACGCCAGGATCGTCATGTCCCAGAAGGACGGGGAGTCGGCCGGCAACGCCCTGCGGACCGACGCCAACACCTCCTGTTCCAGGGTCAGTTCCTGGGACGCGATGCGCTCACTCACCCGCGCCAGCACGTCCCGTACGCGTTCCTCCGCCGTCTCGTCCGTGCGTTCCGTCACCGTCTCCAGCAGCGCCTGCAACGCGTGCCACGCGTCCGCGTGGATGCCCAGCGCCGGGTGGTTGGACTCCAGTTTGCCGAGGTCCGCCTCGATCTGGATGACCCGGCCCCGGGGCGCGAACGTGTGGTAGTTGGACGACAGTTCGCCCAGGCCCGAGCCCACCACCAGCAGGACGTCCGCGTCCTCCAGGAAGTCCGTCGTGTGGCGGTCCTCCAGCCAGGACTGGAGGGACAGGGGGTGGGTCCACGGGAACGCGCCCTTGCCGCCCGGCGTCGTCACCACCGGGGCCTGGAGCTTCTCCGCCAGCTGTCGCAGTTTCTTCGAGGCGTCCGCCCTCACCACCCCGCCGCCCGCGATGATCGCCGGACGCGCCGCTCGCGACAGCAAGTCCGCCGCCACCGCCGTCAGTTCGGGGCGCGGGACCAGGTCCTCCGGGGTCGCGTCCACCGCCGTCACCACGGGAAGCGACGTCTCGGCCAGCAGTACGTCCTGCGGGATCTCCACCCAGACCGGGCCGTGCGGGGCCGACAGTGCCGACTTCCAGGCCGCCGCGATCGCCGACGGGATCTGGGACTGGGCGCGGACCGTGTGGACGGACTTCACCACGCCCCTGAACGACGCTGCCTGGTCCGGGAGTTCGTGCAGGTAGCCGTGGCGGCCGCCGCCCAGGCCCGCCGTCGGGATCTGACTGCTGATCGCGAGGACGGGCGCCGAGGCCGCCGCCGCCTCCTGGAGCGCCGCCAGTGACGTCAGCGCGCCCGGGCCCGTCGACACCAGAAGCGGGGCCGCCTCGCCCGTGATCCGGCCGTACGCGTCCGCCGCGAAACCGGCGTTGTTCTCCACCCGCAGACCGATGTAGCGGAGATCGGAGCGGCTGAGCGCGTCGAACATGCCCAGCGCGTGCTGGCCGGGGAGGCCGAAGACCGTCGTCGCGCCGAGCCCTGCAAGGGTCTCCACGACCAGGTCGCCGCCGTTGCGCCCGGCGGGCGGGTTCAGCGCGGCGGAGATCTGCGCGGCCGTCGGGCGGAGTTCCAGGTCGTGGTCGTGCGTCACTTGGTCTCTTTCTCCCTGCGAGTCACCGGGTCTCCCTGCCGAGCCCCCGATTGCCGGTCCTGCTTCACACGCCCCACCTCACGCGCCGCGCCTCACGCGCCGCGAGCCTCCGCAATCTGACGGGACATGATCGTGGTCAGTTCGTACGCCGTGTGCGACGCCGCCACCGATGTGATCTCGGCGTGGTCGTACGCCGGTGCCACCTCGACGACGTCCGCCGACACCAGGTTGCAGGATGCCAGGCCGCGCAGGATCTCCAGAAGTTCCCGGGAGGTCATGCCGCCGGCCTCGGGCGTGCCGGTGCCGGGCGCGTGGGCCGGGTCGAGGCAGTCGATGTCGATGGAGATGTACAGGGGGCGGTTGCCGATGCGCTGGCGGAGCTGGTCGGCCACCTCGTCCACGCCTCGGCGCATCACGTCCGCCGACGTCACGATCCCGAAGCCCATCTTCGCGTCGTCGGTCAGGTCCTGCTTGCCGTACAGCGGGCCGCGCGTACCGACGTGCGACAGCGCCTCCGTGTCGAGGATCCCCTCCTCCACCGCCCGCCGGAACGGCGTCCCGTGCGTGTACTCCGCCCCGAAGTACGTGTCCCAGGTGTCGAGATGGGCGTCGAAGTGCAGCAGGGCCACCGGGCCGTGCTTCTTCGCCACCGACCGCAACAACGGCAGCGCGATCGTGTGGTCGCCTCCCAGGGTCATCAACCTCGCGCCGGTGCCCAGCAGTTCGTCCGCCGCCGCCTCGATCGTGTCCACGGCCTCGTTGATATTGAACGGGTTCACGGCGATGTCGCCCCCGTCCGCCACCTGCGCCAGCGCGAACGGCGACGCGTCCTGCGCCGGGTTGTACGGCCGCAGCAGCCGGGACGCCTCGCGGATCGCGTTGCCGCCGAAGCGGGCGCCCGGCCGGTAGGAGACGCCCGAGTCGAACGGCACCCCGACCACGGCGACATCGGCGCGGCCGACCTCGTCGAGGCGCGGCAGCCGGGCGAAGGTCGCGGGACCGGCGTACCGCGGGACGCGGGAGGAGTCGACGGGACCGCGGGGCGACTCGGGGGAACTCATGGTCGTATGCCTACCTTCTGTCTTGCTGTCTTTTCTACCGGGATACCGGAACGGGCTCGGGAACCGCGCGTCCGGACAGTCGTTCCCGCCATGCTTCGAGCACCGCCGCGTCCGTCGCCGGTGTCGCCAGTGACACGGCGACGTAGACGACGAGGGACGACAACAGGCCGTAGTAGATGGGCTCGTTGGCGAGGATGCCGTAGCCCGCCATCAGGCCGACGACCGCGAGGCCGCCGACGATCACGGCGGCGAGCGCGCCCTGCGCGGTGCCGCGCTTCCACAGCAGCCCGCCGAGGATCGGGACGAGGAGACCGCCGACGAGCAGGTTGTACGCCACCGTCAGCGCCTCGACGACGTTGTTGAGCGCGATCGCCGTGACGATCACGGCGACGCCCATGACGAGGATGAAGGCGCGGTTGCCCCGGACCTCGTCGTGCTCGTCCTCGATGGGGCGCACGGCTCTGCGCAGCTTCGACCAGATGTCGTTGTTGGCGACCGTGGCGCAGGCGATCAGCGCGCCGGAGGACGTCGACATCACGGCGGCGAGTGCGGCCGCGAGCACCAATCCCCTTACCCCGACCGGGAGTTCGTCCTTGACGATGGTCGCGAAGGCGTCGTCCGGACTGCCGAGGTTGGGGTAGAGGACCTTGGCCGCCGTGCCGATGACGGCGCCTGCGAGGGCGTAGACGAGGCAGTAGGTGCCCGCGACCGTGCCGCCCCACTTGGCGGTCTTGTCGCTGCCCGCCGTGAACACCCGCTGCCAGATGTCCTGGCCGATGAGCATGCCGAACGTATAGATCAGGACGTAGGTGAAGATCGTCTCGCCGCCGATGCCCAGCGGGTCGAAGTACTCGGTCGGCAGCTTCGCCTTCATCTCGCTGAAGCCGCCGGCCTTGACGACCGCGATGGGCAGCAGGAGCAGCAGCACGCCGATCGTCTTCACCACGAACTGCACCATGTCGGTGAGGGTGATCGACCACATGCCGCCCAGCGTCGAGTACGCGACGACGATCGAGCCGCCGAGAATGATCGCGACCGTGCGGTTCATGTCGAAGAGGACGTCGAAGATCGTGGCGTAGGCGATGGTCGAGGTGACGGCGAGCATGAGGGTGTACGCCCACATGACGACGCCGGAGATCACGCCGGCCCGGCCGCCGTAACGGAGATCGAGCATCTCGGAGACCGTGTACACCTTGAGGCGGGCGATCCGGGCCGAGAAGAAGACCGACAGGGCCAGCAGTCCGAGGCCGATGGTGAAGACCATCCAGGCGCCGGAGAGGCCGTACTGGTAGCCCAGGCCCACCCCGCCGATGGTGGACGCGCCGCCGAGGACGATCGCGGCCATGGTGCCGGAGTACATCGCGGGTCCCAGGCGCCGGCCGGCCACCAGGAACTCGCTCTTCGACCTGGCGCGGCGCATGCCCCACCAGCCCATGGCCAGCATGCCGGCCAGATAGACGACGATCACCGCGTAGTCGACAGCCACGGAGGTCCCTCCTTCGCAGGTCCCTGGACCAAAGGTTTCCTCGACCATAGGTGGCCGGAAAGTGGCTGCGAAGTGTACGTTTCATCCATTCGAGGTGGCCTGAGTGGAGGAAGCGCACACCATGCCGGATCCCGCTGTTCCCCCTACTCCCCCGGTGCCCCTCGCGGCACTTCTGGCCCGCGAGGACCTGGCCCTGCGGCAGATCGCGGGGCCCGCCGACACCGGCATCGTCATCCACTGGGCGCACACCTCGGAGATGGCCGACCCGTACCCGTATCTGCTGGGCGGCGAGCTGCTGTTGACGGCCGGGGTGCACATTCCGGAGGCGGCCGGGTCGGGGACGTACTTCGACGATTACGTCGCCCGGATCGTGGCGGCCGGCGGGGCCGCGCTCGGCTTCGGCGTGGCGCCGGTGCACGACACCGTGCCGCGGGCGCTGGTCGCGGCCTGCGACGCGTACGACCTGCCGCTCGTCGAGGTGCCGCCGCAGACCACCTTCTCCGGTGTCGCCCGCGCCGTCTGGCAGCTCATGGCCCAGGCCCGGCTCGCCGAACTGCGCCGCGTCTCCGAGGCCCAGCAGAGCCTGGCCGCCGCGGCCGCCCGCCAGGACCCGGTGCCGGCCGTGCTGCGGCGGCTGGCCCAACGAGTGGGCGGGCGGGCGGTGTTGTACGGCCCCGAGGGCGCCGAGATCTCGGCGGCCGGACGGCAACCCGCGGAGGAAGTGCGCGTGGCGTTGGCGGAGCTGGCCCGGGTCGTCACCAGCCGTACCTCCACCACCGCGAGCGACACCACCGGCGACACCCATCTCGCCGCCTACGCCCTCGGCGTCGACCGGGGTTTCGTACTCGGGGTGGCCGCGCCGGGACGCGAGAGCGGCGACCAGGCCATCGCCTCCGTCGCCGCCGTCCTGCTCTCCCTGCTCACCGGCGAGCACCACAGCGGCACGGGCGCCGCCCGCTCCTCGGCGCTGGTGCGGCTGCTGCTCGGGGCGGCGGCGGAGGAGGTCGCGCCCCTGCTCGGGTCCGGTCCGTGGCTCGTCGTGCACGCGCGGCCGGACACCCGGTCCGCCGACCCGGTGGCCGCCTCCGCGCTGGGCGCGGCGCTCGGCTCGCCGCTGGTCGACGTGGCACGGGACGTCGTACGGGTCCTGGTGCCCGCCGGCCGCGAACCGGCCCCGCAGCCCGGCTGGACCCTCGGCGTCAGCGCCTCCGCGGCCCCGACCGCGTGGCCGTCCGCCGACACCCAGGCGGCCCGCGCGCTGGCCCGGGCCCGGGCGACCCGGACGGACCTGGTCCGGCACGGCGAGCGCGCCGGGCTCGGCGACCTGGTCCCGCCGGCCGAGGCCGCGGCCCACGCCCGTACGCTGCTCGCGCCGATCGCCGGCACCCCCGCGCTCACCGAGACGCTGCGCACCTGGCTCTCCCTGCACGGGAGTTGGGACCGTACGGCCGTCGCCCTGGCCGTCCACCGCAACACCGTCCGCCAGCGCGTCGCCCGCTGCGCGGCGCTGCTCGAAGCCGACCTGGACGACCCGGACGTACGCATGGAGCTGTGGTTCGCGCTGCGACAGCGATAGGCGGAGGTGACGGCTGGGGACGAGAGGGCGAAGTCAATGAGTACGGCGCCCCTCACGCATGAGTACGTGACGCACGTCCCAGGGTTCGGTACGCCAGGGACGCGCACAGTCGGCTGCCTCACAATGGGAATCATGCCGATACCCGGGACACCCCACCGCGCCGAGCTCGTCGAGCACCTTGTCAGGACCCGCATCGCGGGCGATGTCGCCACCCCGCGCGAGAACAACCTCAGCCACTACCGCAAGCTCGCGAACGGCGACCGCCACTACTGGTTCGGCCTGGAGTTCGGCGACCGCTGGAGCGACGAGCAGGACGTGCTCGCGGTGATGGCGGAGCGGGTGGGTGTCAACGACGACCCGGAGTACCGCTACGGGCAGGACACCATCGACGCCGAGCTGACGGTGGACGCGCTGGAGCGGCTCGCGGCGCGGCTGCGCAAGGCGGCGGACGGCGAGCAGCGGGTGCTGTTCGCGACCGGTCACCCGGGCGGCCTGCTGGACGTGCACCGCGCCACGGCAGCCGCTTTGCGCACCGCCGGCTGCGAGATCGTGGTGATCCCGGAGGGGCTGCAGACGGAGGAGGGGTACGTCATGCAGTTCGCGGACGTGGCGGTCCTGGAGCACGGCGCCACCCTGTGGCACACCCACTCGGGCGAACCGATGAAGGCCATCCTCAAGGCGCTGGAGCGCGAGGGCCGCCCGCTGCCCGACCTGGTCGTCGCCGACCACGGCTGGGCGGGCTACGCAGGACAGCACGGCGTCGACTCGGTGGGCTACGCCGACTCCAACGACCCGGCCCTCTTCCTCGCCAAGTCCGAGGGCACCCTCCAGGTGACGGTCCCGCTCGACGACCACGTCGTCAGCCCGCGCCACTACGACCCGATGACGGCGTTCCTGCTGGCGGCGGCGGAGCTGGCCTGAGGCCGGGTCAGGCGGTGGCCGCCCGGTCGAGGAGCCGGGCCAGTACGGCCACGCCCGCGGGCAGGCCGACGAGGAAGCCGATGAGCATGCCGAGGTCCGGGTCGTCCAGTGCCGGGACGGCCCAGTTCGCCGCCGCGGCCACGAGCAGCGTCACCGCGGCCAGCGTGAGGGCGGCGGCGACGAGAGCGGACCGACGGCGCGGCCCCTCGCCGTACCGCTCGGCCCCGGGACCGACCGCGGTCATGCCCGCCATGAACCCGACCAGCTCGGCGTCGGGCAGCCACCCGAACGCCGCCCACCCCACCAGGGCGACGATCCCGGCGAGGGCCAGACCGGCGAGTTCCAGCAGAACGGTGAAGACCACCAGGTCCCAACTCCCCTGCCGGGACGAACCGTTCGGACTGTCCTTCTCCTCGGCCATCTCGCCAGGGTAGCCGTCTCACGGCCACGGATTCAGCCCCTCGTCACGGCGCTGTGCGTACCCCGGCGTCGGGTCCAGGTACACCCGCCCGATCCCGGGGAACGCCTCCCGCAGCCGCTGCTCCGCCCGTTCGCAGGCCCACTCGATCTCGGCCGCCGTCGACGCGTCCCGGAAGTCGACCTTGGCCGCGACCAGCGCCTCGCGCGGGCCCTGCACGAGAGTCGTCAGTTCCAGTACGGCCTCGATGTGCTCGTCCGCCAGCAGCTCCGCGCGGATCCGGTCCCGCATGGGCTTGGGCAGCGGGCGCCCGATGAGGAACTCCGCGTTGGAGCGGCCCAGCACCCAGGCGACGACCAGCAGGAGCAGGCCGATGAGCAGCGAGGCGAGGCCGTCCCAGACGCCGGAGCCGGTGAGCTGACCGCCCAGCAACCCGCCGGCCGCCAGGACCAGGCCGACCAGCGCGGCCGAGTCCTCCAGGACGACCGCCTTCACCGCGGTGTCCGGGGTACGGCGGAAGTAGACGCGGAAGGGCGCCCGGAACCGGGCCGCCTCCCCCTTCGCCTGCTTCAGTCCCGTCCGCAGCGAGTAGCCCTCCAGCACGAAGGCGACCGCCAGGACGATGTACGACACCAGCGGGTCGCCGAGGTCCTCGCCCGCGACCAGGGTGTGGATGCCGTCGTAGAGGGAGAAGACCGCGCCGCCGACGAAGGTGGCGACGGCGGCGAGCATGGCCCAGATGTAGCGCTCGGGGCCGTAGCCGAGCGGGTGTTCCTCGTCGGCCGGTTTCCCGCTGCGTTTGAGCGCGGTGAGCAGCAGGAGTTCGGTGACCGTGTCGGCGACCGAGTGCGCGGCCTCGGAGAGCATCGCGCTGGATCCGCTGATGACACCGGCGACCGCCTTGGCGAGCGCGATCCCGAGATTGGCGACGGCGGCGACTATCACCGTGAAGGTGCTCTCGCCGCCGCCGTCTTCCTGACGTTCCGTCCGCTGTTCCGTCTGCCCCATGCCCCACAGTCTCACCGAGGGACGCGGACCACGCCTTCCTGGATCACCGAAATCGCCAGCCGGCCGTCCTGGGTGTAGATGCGGGCCTGGCCCAGGCCCCGGCCGCCGTACGCGGACGGCGACTCCTGGTCGTAGAGCAGCCACTCGTCCGCGCGGAACGGCCGGTGGAACCACATCGCGTGGTCGAGCGACGCTCCTACGACATCCCCCACCGCCCAGCCGCCGCGGCCGTGCGCGAGCAGGATCGAGTCGAGCAGGGTCATGTCGGAGACGTAGGTGGCGAGTACGACGTGCAGCAGCGGGTCGTCGGCGAGCTTGCCGTTGGTGCGGAACCAGACCTGGGAGTGCGGCTCACGCGGCTCGCCGAAGCGGCCGTACGGCGGGTCGTCGACGTATCGGAGGTCGATCGCCTCGCGCGCCTCCAGGAATCGTTCAACGATCCCCCGGTCGAGGTGGTCGTAGCCGAGCAGCCGCTCCTGGCCGGTGGGCACCGTCTCCGGATCGGGGGCGGCCGGCATGGGCGCCTGGTGGTCGAGGCCTTCCTCGTACGTCTGGAAGGACGCCGACAGCGCGAAGATCGGCCGGCCGTGCTGGACGGCGAGCACGCGGCGGGTGGTGAAGGAGCGCCCGTCACGGATCCGCTCGACGGTGTAGACGATGGGCGCGCCGGGGTCGCCGGTGCGCAGGAAGTACGCGTGCAGGGAGTGGGCGTACCGGTCGGCGGGGACCGTACGCCCGGCGGCGACCAGCGCCTGCGCCGCCACCTGGCCCCCGAAGACGCGGGGGACGACGGCGGAGCGGGACTGGCCGCGGAAGATGTTCTCCTCGATCTGCTCCAGGTCGAGCAGATCGAGGAGATCCTGTAGTGCCTGGCTCATGTGATCGTTTCTACCGGCCAGTAATTTCGGGGACTTTACAGACCCATGTTCTTCGCGATGATCGTCTTCATGATCTCGCTGGTGCCGCCGTAGATGCGGTTGACGCGGTTGTCCGCGTACAGGCGGGCGATCGGGTACTCGTTCATGAAGCCGTAGCCGCCGTGCAGTTGGAGGCAGCGGTCGATGACGCGGTGCGCGACCTCGGTGCAGAACAGCTTGGCGCTGGCGGCCTCGGCCGGCGTCAGCTCGCCCGCGTCCAGGGCCTCCAGGGCGCGGTCGGCGACGGCCTCGGCCGCGTCCACCTCGGCCTGGCAGGCGGCCAGTTCGAACTTGGTGTTCTGGAAGGACGCCACCGGCTTGCCGAAGACGGTCCGCTCCTGGACGTACTCCTTGGCGAACCGGACGGCCGCCTTGGCCTGCGCGTACGCGCCGAAGGCGATGCCCCAGCGCTCGGAGGCGAGGTTGTGACCGAGGTAGGAGAAGCCCTTGTTCTCCTCGCCCAGCAGGTCCTCGGCGGGCACCTTGACGTCGACGAACGCCAGCTCGGCGGTGTCGGAGGTCTTCAGGCCGAGCTTGTCCAGCTTGCGGCCGATGGAGTAGCCCTCGGACTTGGTGTCGACGGCGAAGAGCGAGATACCGAAGCGGCGGTCCTCGGCGGTGGACGGCGAGGTGCGGGCGCAGACGATCACGCGGTCCGCGTGCACACCACCGGTGATGAAGGTCTTGGAGCCGTTGAGGACGTAGTGCGTGCCGTCCTCGGAGAGCTTGGCGGTGGTCTTCATGCCCGCGAGGTCGGAGCCGGTGCCCGGCTCGGTCATCGCCAGCGCCCACATCTCCTCGCCGGAGACGAACTTCGGCAGGAAGCGCTTCTTCTGCTCGTCGGTGGCGAGCGACTTGATGTACGGCAGGCCGAGCAGCACGTGCACACCGGAGCCGCCGAACTGGACACCTGCGCGCGCGGTCTCCTCGTACATCACAGCCTCGAACTTGTACGAGTCGATGCCGGCGCCGCCGTACTCCTCGTCCACGCGGATGCCGAAGACGCCGAGCTCGGCGAGCTTGTAGTAGAAGTCGCGCGGCGCCTGGCCGGCGGCGAACCACTCGTCGTAGACGGGCACGACCTCGGCCTCGATGAAGGCGCGCAGAGTCTCCCGGAACGCCTCGTGATCCTCGTTGAAAACCGTACGGCGCACCGCCGCCACCTCCGCTGGATACCTGACGCATGTCTAAGCGCTTGCTCAGAAGTCAACGGTACCGGCGGGTAGGGAGAGCGTCCAGTGGAGCGCCCCCGTAACGCTCGTCACGCTCCCGGCAGCTACGCCCATCATCCACCCGCCGCCGCGAACGCCCCCCGCGCCATCCGATGCAGCAACTCCGCCGTCGTCCCGCGCCCAGGGAGCGAGCCGGGGCGGCCCAGGTGCGGGGTCGAGTTCAGGAGGCCGAAGACCGAGTGGACGGCGGATCGCGCGGCCGGTTCCGCCAGGCCGGGGTACACCTCGCGGAGCACCTCCACCCACAGTTCGACGTACTGGCGCTGGAGTTGGCGGACGAGCTTGCGGTCGCTGTCGCGCAGGCGGTCGAGCTCGCGGTCGTGGAGGGTGATGAGGGGGCGGTCGTCGAGGGCGAAGTCGATGTGGCCTTCGATGAGGGAGTCCAGGAGCGTCTCGGGATTGCCGTCGGTCTCGGCGACCCGGCGCTTGCCGCCGGTCAGGAGCTGGCCGCTGATGCCGACGAGGAGTTCGGCGAGCATCGCGTCCTTGCCCGGGAAGTGGCGGTAGAGACCGGGGCCGCTGATGCCGACCGCGGCGCCTATCTCGTCCACCCCGACGCCGTGGAAACCGCGCTCGGCGAAGAGTCGCGCGGCTTCCTTGAGGATCTGCTCGCGGCGGGTGGGGGCGTCGGTTCTGGTGGCCATGGAAGCAATTCTAGACAGGGAGGTTAGCGGTCGTTAACCTGAAGGAAATGGTTAACGCTCATTAACAGTCGATCGCTGGGTGAGGGGACCGCAGGATGCAAGAGGCACCGGAGCTGACGAGCGCGGCAGACCCCGCGTCGGAGGCGTGGCGGGCCAACGAGGCGGCGCACCGGGCGCTCGCCGAGGAGTTGCGCGGCAAGCTGGCCGCGGCCCGGCTCGGCGGCGGCGAGAAGGCCCGGGCGCGGCACACCGCGCGCGGAAAGCTGCTGCCCAGGGACCGGGTGGACACCCTGCTGGATCCGGGTTCGCCGTTCCTGGAGCTGGCCCCGCTGGCCGCCGACGGGATGTACGAGGGGCAGGCGCCGGCCGCCGGGGTGGTCGCCGGGATCGGGCGGGTGTCGGGGCGCGAGTGCGTGATCGTCGCCAATGACGCGACCGTCAAGGGCGGCACGTACTACCCGATGACGGTGAAGAAGCACCTGCGCGCCCAGGAGGTGGCCCTCGACAACCGCCTCCCGTGCATCTACCTGGTCGACTCCGGCGGCGCCTTCCTGCCGATGCAGGACGAGGTCTTCCCCGACCGCGACCACTTCGGGCGGATCTTCTACAACCAGGCCCGGATGTCGGGCGCCGGCATCCCGCAGATCGCCGCGGTGCTGGGCTCGTGCACCGCGGGCGGGGCGTACGTCCCGGCCATGAGCGACGAGGCCGTCATCGTCCGCAACCAGGGCACGATCTTCCTGGGCGGCCCGCCCCTGGTGAAGGCGGCCACCGGCGAGGTCGTGACGGCCGAGGAGCTGGGCGGCGGTGACGTCCACGCGCGCGTGTCGGGCGTGACCGACCACCTCGCGGAGGACGACGCGCACGCGCTGCGGATCGTCCGGAACATCGCCGCGACGCTCCCCGCGCGCGGACCCCTCCCCTGGGAGGTCACCGAGGCCGTCGAGCCGAAGGTCGACCCGTACGGGCTCTACGGCGCGGTCCCGGTCGACTCCCGCACCCCCTACGACGTCCGCGAGATCATCGCGCGCGTGGTCGACGGCTCGCGTTTCGCCGAGTTCAAGTCGGAGTTCGGGCAGACCCTGGTCACCGGGTTCGCCCGGATCCACGGCCACCCGGTCGGCATCGTCGCCAACAACGGCATCCTGTTCTCCGAGTCCGCCCAGAAGGGCGCCCACTTCATCGACCCCGAGCCCCCGGACGTACGTCCGCGGCTGACCGTGCTCTCCGGCCCTTCAGGGGTCGGTAAGAGCACGGTCGTCGCCCATATGCGCAAGGAAC
>NZ_JBSFLV010000194.1:0-15752 GCF_053599215.1 Streptomyces sp. NPDC001002
GCAGGTCCCGCTGCAGCCCCAACCGCATGACGTCAATCGCCAAGGCCGTCCTCACACTGGAGTTGCAACGCTGAAGAAGCTCAATGAGTCTTCATGCGGCCGCAGGCTGAGGCCGATGCGAAGGGCGTGATGGCCTGGGATGTCAGTGTGGACTGCACAATCCCCGCGCCCATCAGCACGCCGCCGGAGGACGCAAAGGAGGGCTCTGCAGGAAGAGCCTTCCGGCGGCATCTTCACCGGGAGGGACGATCACGGCCTCGGCCGCTTGCGCGGCGGGCTGACCATCATGCTGCAGCCGGCCCTGGAGCAGGTGCAGAGCCACTGTCCCTGCTGGGTCACCGCCGGCCGGTGGCATTCCCGAGAGGGCTGGCCGACTCCGCCACCGCGGGAAGCTCGGCTCAAGCGGTGGGTGCCCACCCGAGTTCGACAGGGGCGACTGCAAGGAGCAGTACGCGGTGGAGTGTGCGATGTGTATGCGTGTGCCCGTTCACAGGGCGGAGTCGAGGACGGGTGGTCCGGCGTACTGCGAGCCGGCCGGGAACAGGTCACGCAACTGCGGGCGGTCGCTGTGCAGATCGCACAGTTCCACGATCGTTCCGGACGGCCCGGTATTGAGCAACGGTCGGTGGCCGACGGTCGCGTAGGGGCCGAGTCCCAGGGCCGTCAGCCGTTCGTTCTCCTGGGCCGTGTCCTTCACCCAGTAGCCGATGTGGTGAACGCCCCCGCCCGGCGGAGCCGCCAGCGGCGTGCCCGGGATCGCCTCCCACAGCTCGACGGCGAATGGGCCGCCCTGCGAAAAGGTCACGTGGCACTCGACCTCGTGGTCGGCGCCCTGCGCGTCGGTCAGGGTCAGCCGGCGCACCCGGGTGGGACGCCAGGAGAGCCCGAACACGTCGGTGAACTCCTTCTTTCCCCTCTCCAGGTCATCGACGGCCACGCCGATATGCCAGATCCTCTGACTCATGTCTGCGCTCCTATGTCGAAGTGGACGGTGTGTCCTCACGTTAACCCATAAGTGGGCACTATGCCCACTTAGGTGGTAGCGTCGAACCATGACGACCGACAACCGGGTGATGCGAGCCGACGCGACACGGAACGTGAACGCCCTCCTCGCCGCCGCGAAGGAGGTCTTCCGAGACCTGGGAGCAGACGCCCCGCTCGACGAGATCCCCAGAAGGGCGGGTGTGGGCCGGGCCACGATGCATCGCCGCTTCCCCACGCGCGAGCACCTGTTCGCGGCGATCCTCCGCACGCAGGTGAACGCCCTCGTCGAGGCCGCCGAGACCCGAACGAACGCCGTGGACCCCTGGGAGGCGATGGTGGAGTGGATCCGCGCCTACGAGGAGATCGGCGCCGAGTATCGCGGGATGAGTGCCCGCCTCAGCACCGCACTGCTTGCGGACGGATCGCCCGTGGAGGAACTGTGCGCGCCGATGAGGGACGCATTCGACGTGCTGTTCCGCCGGGCCCAGGAACACGCGCGAGTGCGCCACGACATCTCCTCCACCGATGTGCTCGCCATCGTCTCCGCGTTGCCGCGCGACCTGGACACGGGCCGGGCCAGGACGGCACACCTCGCCGTGGTCCTGGACGGACTCCGGACCCGGTGAAGTGGCCCGGCCCATCGGAGAACAGGACCGGAACCGCTCTTGCGGCGGCCGGTAGAACCCGAGGACGACGAAGAGGAAGCAGCAAAACCATGGACATCGCCATCATCGGAAGCGGAAGCATCGGCGGCACGTTGGCACGCCAACTGGCCCGGCGCGGCCACACGGTGACGGTCGCGAACTCCCGCGGACCCGCATCCCTCGCACAGCTCGCAGACGAGACCGGCGCCACAGCGGCCGAGACAACCGAGGCCATCACTCGTGCCCGAGTGCTGATCATCAGCGTTCCGATAGGTGCGCTGCCAGAACTGGGCCGCACCATCGACAAGCATCTGCCGGCCGACGCCATCATCGTCGACACCAGCAACTACGTACCCGGACTGCGCGACGAGCACATTGCCGCGATCGACGAGGGGCTCGCGGAGAGTCTCTGGGTCGAGCAGCAGCTGCGGCGGCCCATCATCAAAGCGTTCAACACCATCGGAGCCGCCAGCCTCGCCTCCGGCGGCCGGACGCACGGGGATTCCCAGCGGATCGCCGCTCCGGTGTCCGGTGCCGACGCGACCGCCAAGCAGACCGTCATCGCACTGCTGGACGAGCTCGGCTTCGACGGATTCGACGCCGGCGATCTCGACCGCTCCTGGCGGCAGGAGCCGGGAACTGCGGTCTTCACGACGGACCTCCCGCTGCAGCAGGCGCACAAGGCTGTCGATGCAGCCGTGCACAGCGACACCGCAGCCTGGCGAGAACGCATGGCCGCGATGCAGCAGTAGTCCCGAACTGAGCCTGTTCCGCTCTGACGGACGCCATTGGCGTGCTGGTGACGCCCCGAGTGCGGTCCGTTGCGGCACAGCTCGACGATCTCGGCCGTCAACTGCGGCGCGAACAAGCGGTACTTGGGAGTGTTGCCAGGGTGCTGATCACAGCCACTCGTTCAGAGCCGCGACCAGCACCATCGCGTCGTAGCGGCTCAGATCTCCGCTAGGGCGTGTCTCTTTGGTCGGCCTGCGGACGCCACTCCTGGCGGTATTGGGGGTGCTCGGCGTATGACTGTGCCAGCATTTTGAGCGCGTGCGCGAGCCCTGTGTGACGTGAATCCGCCGGGTCCATTGCCTGGTAGTGCCTGGCCGGCAGGTCGGGCATCGGCAGGTGGCTGTCGAGGGGGGCGTCGGTGCCCAAGCGGTGGGCCACCTCGGCATAGGCGTGGTTGTCCTCCATGTTGCGGTCCCGAAGGAAGTTCACAAGGTCGTCCACGGGTTGATCTTCGCGCAGGCGCAGGGGCCATCGGGTGGGCTCACCGTGATCAGTTCAGCTAGGGAGCTGGCTCACCTGTGGGCCTGGATCAGCATGGAGGCGAGGTGGAGTGCGGCCCGGTAGGCGATGGCGAGTTTGTCCGTGCGCAGGGGATGTTTTCGACCCCGGACGTTCACGTTCGGAGTGGAGAAGCTGCGGATGGTCGGCGGGTGTGTCTTTGGAAGTGGCTTCGGAGAGGGTGGGCCCGGGGGAGGGGGCAGGCGTTCTGCTGGTCTGTGTCGATCGGACGCGGGGGTGGGATCGGGGGTGGATCCGCGCTCTTTTGCCGGGGTGGATCAATAGCGGGTACGGCGGCAGTCGTCGGGTCGTTGATGGGGATCTTTGAAATCGACCACTGCCGCTAGTCGCCCCACTTAATCCAGGGCTTCGGCGTAGTCGTTGGGCGCCCGGTTCGTGGCGATCTGCCGACTCCTGTGCGTCGGGTAGCAGAACAGGCATGGCCGTCCAAGATCGTGGAGTTCTCGACGCCCGAGTCTGATCACCGCACTAGGCAGTCCGCAGATTCTTCCGGTATATCGTGGAGCTGTGTCGAACAGTCATGCCCACGCGTAGGTACAGGGTGAGCGCACCTGTATCGGTGTGCGTCCCGAGGATGCAGGTCCTGCGCCCCAGCCGATGGAAGGCGCGAAAGGCGTGACGCAGCAGTAGGCGCGCGATGCCCTGGTTTCGGTGGTCGCGGTGCACAGCGACCTGCTCGATGTAGCCTTCGCCGGTCTCAGACAGGTCCAACGAGATCACAGCGCCGACCAGTTGGTCGCCGGCGAACGCCAGTGCTGACGTCTCAGGGGCGAAGGTAGGGCGTTCGACGGTGTGTTGGGCCCATTCCTGGTAGCTCTCACGTCGCTGCTGCCATTCATCGAAGGCGTCCTCGATGAGCTGGTGCACGTCATGCTCGTCGCCGGAGCGGAACGGTCTCGCCGTAATACCCGCAGGGGCTTCGGGCACCGCCGGCTCCTCGCGCATGGCGTACTCCAGCACCCATTCGGTCGCCATTGGGGCGTATCCGCGGCAGCGCAGCAGCGTGACGGCGTCCGTGTCGTTGTCCGGCACGATCTGGACGATCGGTTCACTTCCTGCCTGGCGGGCCCGGGCTTCGGCCCAGTCCAGTAGCAGGGTGCCGAGACCGCGGCCCCGGTGTTGGGGATGGACATCCACCTCAGAGCGTCGGTTTATCCAGGCGCGGGCGGCCAGCTGCCCCGCCTGGTCGTGGATCAGCAGCGTGTCGAGCTGTGGGATCAGCCCAGGCCGGGCGAGGACGGCGGCAATGCTGCCGAGGTCGGACTGTACCCGGCGATACAGCTCGCACTCGCAGGCCGCGACGAGGCGATGGATGGCGCCGATATCATCGGCTGTTGCTGGGCGTGCCCGGTAGCCCGGCGGCAGCGCGGGCACGAGATCTGGCATTGGTGGACACTCCCGGGACGTTGAAGTACGCACTGGCGGTCAGCGGCACTTGCAGCCCCGTGAAAGCTTTCCGCTTGGGCTGCGGCGGATCAAGGGAATATTCGGACGGGGCTCACCGCGGGCGTCGGACCGGGCGGACCACCCGCCGTGCGAGGTCCGGTTTGTGATCACGCGAGGCTGAGGAGAGCCAGCGGGCGCTGTGGGTCGCGGGCGTTGCGACGGAGGCCGGCTGCGATGTTGGTGGCACATCACGGTTTTGGATTAGCACAGCTACTTGAGGGTTTTTGGGGCCGTTCAATAGCGGTGATCGCTTATCGACCTGATACTGACGATCCTGCACGCCATCAAGGGGAGGGACCATGGCACAAGACCCCGCGCCCAAGCACCTGACGATCACGCTCGACTTCGACCTCCAGACCCCCAACTCCACGGTGGGCGAGGCCCGGATCAAGGCCGCCTACAACGCGGCCGTCGAAGCAGCTGTGGCGGCGGCAACGAAGGAGTTCCCCGAGGGGAGCGTCAAGACGATCACCGCCGATATGCACTGGTCGTACAGGTGGATGGAGAAGCGTGAAGTGCTTTTCTCCCGGGACGACGAGCAGAGTTGAGACGCGAAGAGGCCCCGATCGCTGCGAGACGATTCGGGGCCTCTTCTCCTCGCAGGTAAGGAGGGGGAGCCTCCTTGGCCGATGGGCTGCTACCCGCGAGGGGCTTTGGGAATTCTGGGGATCTGGACGATCCGGGGCCGGGTGTCCATCCGCTCCATGCCGCGCTCGTGTATGACGAGCAGCTCCTGCACGCACTCCCGGCAGGCGTACAGAGGGTCTCGCCCTCCTCGCTCGTGATCTCGCCGATGCGGGCCACCTGGGCGCTCTTGCGCGGGCAACGGCAGCAACCCAACTCGTACTCGTAGGCCGCCAGGAGGACGCCCATGCGGTCCGTGGGGACGTGCTCGGGGAGCGAGGTCACCAGCCCTCCTCCCGGCGTCGTCGGAGGCGCTCCTCGCGCGAGAGGGTGACCTCCAGCTTCTCGTCGCTGGGGGCCGTCCAGGTGCCCGCCCAGAACGTGTGGACGGGCCGCAGGATGTACGTCCCGCTCTTCACGTCGGTGACGATCCCCTCGCGGTCCACGTCGCCGTCGTGCACCTGATCGCCGACCCACACCCGGGGCAGTTCCTCGTCCTCGGTCATGCGGCCGGCTCACAGTGCAGTTCGGCCCAGACGAGCTTCCCCCAGTGGTGCATGTCCGTTCCCCAGCGGTCGGCCAGGGCGTCGATCAGGAGGAGCCCCCGGCCGCTGGTGAGGAGGTCGTCACCGCGTTTGGCCATCTCCGGCATCACGCGGGCCTTGTCGGTCACGCCGATTCGTACGAAGCGCTCACTCGGCCTGGAGACGACGACCCGGATGTGCCGGGTGTTGGTGTGCTTGACCGCGTTGGCCACCAGCTCGGTGACGAGGACGACTCCCGAGTCCGCCAGATCGTCCAGGTTCCAGGCGGCCAGCGCGATCCTGACGAGCTTGCGGGCGGCCTCGGCGCTCTCCTCCACCGCAGGGAAGGTCTCGGAGTACCCGGCGTGCCCTGTCGGGCGGGGTGTGGTGGTCACTGGCATCGGGACCTCGTCGGCTGTCGAACGTCCAGGGATGCCGCCCGACTGTGCGTCACAGACCGTTCCAGAGGCGCAAGATGAGCGGTGTGCTGTGACCGTAGGGAAGGCGCCGGTGATGCCTCCACATTCTTCTACGATTTTCTACGGTGACTGCCCCAGATGGGCAATGGCACCGGTGATCAGGTCTCGCGCGGCAGTTCCGTAGACCGCCATCTCGGCCATCTCCTGGGAGGCTCTGACGTACTGCTCGACCTCACCGGGAGCGGTGATCTTGACGGCTGCCGACAGCAGTTCGACATGGACCCGCGCGTCGTCGAAGACGTTGAAGGTCTCCAGGGTCCAGAGCGACCGTGAAGCGGAGAAGGGGATTACGCCGAGGCTCACCGACGGCAGAGACATGAGGGTGAGCAGATACCCGAGTTGGCCCGCCATCGTTTCGGAGTCGCCCACCTGGTAGCGGAGAACTGACTCCTCGATCAGCACGGAGAACCGGTTGCCGTTGATGAAGAGCACCCGGGAGCGGCGCATCCGGGCTTCTACGGCCTCGTCCACGTCGTTCGGCGTCCGGTGGAAGCGGGAGATCGAGTTGAGGAGTGCCGTGGCGTACGAGGGTGTCTGGAGGAGCCCGGGGATCACGGTGGAGCAGTAGATCCGGAACAGCCGGGTTCGCTCGTACAACTCGACCCGGGACTCCTGGAGGTGTCGCAAGCCGGTGCGCTGCACCCGGCGCCACTCCATGTACATCGAGTCTGCGGACTGCGCGGAGGCCACCAGGTCGTTCGCCGCGCTCTCAGCCCCGCAGGCCGCACACCAGGCCCGGATGTCGGCTATGGCCGGAGGGGTTCGGGCGTGCTCGATGCGGGAGACCTTCGAGGGATACCAATCCAGCCGCCGTGCAAGCTCCGTTGCCGACAGACCAGCCTCCTTGCGGATCTCCCGCAGGCGGACGGCCAGTTGAAGCCGGGCAGCTTGTACGGCGGCTGTCGGTGACTCGGTCATTCCTCGCTCAGGTGGTGTAGCGGTCGTGCGGGAGGGCTCGGTTCCAGATGCTCTCGAACGCCTCGGAGACGCTCTTGATCAGGGTGGGATCGTCGCTGAGGGTATGGCCAACGAAGGCCCCGTCACCGGAGAAGAGGCCGAACCGGATCAGGTCGTTGTCGAAGAGCCAGAGGTCGTTGCCCGGGATCAGCAGGTCCGAGGCGAGCCGACGCGGGAGCCACCGGACCTCCTCGCCCGCCAGGACGTTCTGGAACGTGCTGACGTGCTCGTACCGTACGTACTCCGAGAGCGGCTCGGAGACGACCCGGGCCCGGCGGACCTTCACGCCCCGCTCGACGGCCTCGGCCACAGAGGAGTGGAAGTCGTTCCACCACTCGTCCCGGTTCTGCGGGGTGTGCCGCTGGCCGGCTCGCCAAGCCGCGAAGTCCTCGTCCTCGTTCTCCACCCCGTAGACGTCCCGGGTCTCCAGGTGGACAGCGCTGTGACGGCAGTTGGCCAGCAGCTCAGCGAACGGCGGGACCGTCTGCGGCATCACACGCCTCCCTGATCGCGGCCACCATACGGGCAGGGAGGCGGACGACGGCTTCGGTGTCGGGGATACCGCCCGTCTCCAGGCACTCCCGCTCCGTCGCCTCGTCGGCCTTCCAGCCCTGGATGACGAAGTCCTTGGTCTCCTCGTCGACCCAGACGGTCGGGCAGTTGTCCCCGTTCGTCGTCGGGTCTTTTGCGATGAACCGTAGCGTCATGGCTCTCCCCAAATCCTCTGGCTTCTACAGGCTTCTACGACGGTTACCCATTGGAGTAACCGCGTCAAGACCACGAGGGGCCCGCCAAAACGCAAGAAGAGCCCCCGATTTCCACGAGGGAGATCGGGGGCTCTGTGAAGCTATGCGGTCGGGGGAACAGGCTCAGGAGGCCGTGTGCGGGGCCTCTCGGAGGTACCGGAGGTACGAGAAGAACCGGACCAGGAGGAGGCCCGTGGTGGCCGCCAGGAGGCCGAGCGACAGGACGACGTCCCACCACGGTCCGGCGGACGAGGACCCACCGCGGATTCCCAGCAGCAGGAGCGACCGGGCGTAGATCAGGCCGATGATGATGACCCAGCCCGACGCGTTCACCTCGGTGATGCGGAACGGGTGCCGGGGGCGGTGAAGGGCGAGGAACCCGACCGAGGCGGCCAGGCCAACGCCGAGCAGGACGTAGAGGGCGAGTGTGTACACGGGGCCTCCTCTCAGCCGTCGCTGAGCCGGCCGAGGACGCTGCCCTCGATCAAGTCGCTGTAGGCGTTGGCTCTGTTGTGGGCCTTGAGCTGCTCATCCACCCGGCGGCTCTTCCTGAGCTGGGCCTCGGACACAGGGTTCCCGGCCAGCGCATCCCGGAGGGACTTCTCGGCGGCCCTCTGCGCGGTCTCCGATTCGGGGGAGACGTGGCTACGTCGGGTGAAGGGCCACATCAGGCGCTCCGGTTGTTGGTCTGGGGGCGGTGCCCGAACTCTTCGAGGAGCCGGACCATGGCCTGACCCTGCTCGGTCGCGATCTCGGCGCTGGCCTGGGCCGCCGCGAGCTGCTGGCGCGTGGCCTGGTGGGCGTCGCGCTCGGTCTCGTACGCAGCGCGCCAACCGTCCTTGTCGACGATGAGGTTGGTCATCGCCCACTTCGGTACGAGAATGCCGATGATCAGCAGCACCACGACGATGCCGACGATGCCGTACTGGAAGAACTGCCCCAGCATCTTGCCAATGTCGGGGCCAAGGTCCTCAGTGGCGAGTCTGAGCAGCTCAGGGAGCAGCAAGGGGCCTCCTCGCGGGGTTGGCGCGGGGAGGCCCGGCGCGGTCGGGGCATGCGAAAGTACTGGCGGAGGACCGGGGCCAGAGCCGGAACGATCAACCGGCGTATGTTTCGCCGATCTTCAATGTGAGCGGCAGTGTTGCTCCCCAGGTGAAGTGGATTCCACCAGGCAGTGCGGCCTTCTCAACATCGGCACCTGATGCCGCCAGTTCCTCTTGACCCTCCAACTTCAAGTTGCACATGCCGCACCCGAGCCAGTCAGGGATCAGACTGACGCCGGTCGAGGATGTGCCAACGTGATTGAGCCTCAGTCGCGCCTGCCCTCCGCAGGCGGGACAGATTGTTGAAACAAAGAGTGCCGTCAGTCGGTCTTGAGAGTCCGAGACAGTGAGGGTTTTGATTGGGAAACCCACATCGGGAGGGAACTCCTCGAGGATCTGCTCCTTGGCGGCTACGGGTAGCCCACTAAATCGGTCATCGAAGAGGTGTCGGGCCTGCTTGATCCGGATCTCGACGTCTCTCTGAATCGCACTGCGCTCCCTGTCGACGGCCACGTTGACCAAGCTCGTCCAGCGATCCCAGAACTCATCGGTGGAGAGACCGACTTCGCTCAACAGGACGGCCACGTTCTCAGCGAGAGTCGGAAGCAGAGCTTTGGCCTGCTCTCCAACGGTCGTATGAGCGGTGCCGTTTCGGAGATCGATCAGCAAGTCCAACTGCCGGTCGGGCGCAAGGACGCCAAGCGTTCGCAGCCGCGCAACGGCCTCTGACACCCCGATAGTGCGGACCTTGGCGGCCGTTCTGTGGCCGCCAAGGTGGAAGAGCATCTCCGCACTACCCTTCACCTCAGCAATGTAGATCGGGTTCTTCGAGACCAAGACCGCCTTGGCGAGCTTCTCGATGGCGACGCCCCCGTAGAGAGCGAAGTCGTCATAGTCGCCGCGCCCATGTTCATCTACGGCGTCGTTGGCAGCCTTTTTGGCCCCAGCAAGGAAGCTCTCGAAGGAGAGCGAATCGTCCATAGGTGGACGGTAGCGGCGCCTGTACTACAGGTGCGACCGGATTCCTATCTAGATGGGCATGATCGTGAGATTAAGATCGTCGGGGCGACCCAGGGCTGGCATCAACTCGTATGGAATCGCCGCCGACAGAGGCCACTCGACGAGTTCCTCTGGTGGCCAGATCGGCCGCAGCGATGGCAAGACCTCAAAGGGGGCAAGCTGGTGGTCCTCGGCGAGGTCGAGTGCGCGGATGATCTGCACCACCATGCAGCCGATCTTGAGGGTGTTGATCCATGCGATTCCGCCCACCTCGGGTGTTCCGTAGCCCTGGCATGCGGTGTCAACGAGAGGCACCGAGTCGTCAGGCGGGTAGTTCATGAAGCCCAGGCGGCCGAGCATCGATCTGCTGGGCTCGCGTACCTCGTAGAACGTTGCGAAGTCCATCGTCGGGATGACGCCTCGTACTTCGGCAGGATGCGTGTGCTGAAACATGAGCATGGTCTTCAGAGACCATGCCGCCAGGGCGCGTTGTTCTACTGCATTGAGGGCGCACGGGTTCCCTCGAATCAAGTCCGGCAGGAAGTGCCTGACGTTCTCCTCAAGCTGGTTCATCCAGCCGCTGTTGCAGCCGGAGCAGACGATCTTGACCTGGGAGTCCAGCGGAGGAGCGTCATGCTGTCGCACCGCACCGTTGCTCAGGGCGATGTACCGGTGGCGCCGGACCGTCGGGTCGAGCGCGACCTTTAGCCAGCGCGGGAGCACGTGCTCCTTCGTCAGCGGAGTGCCTCCGCAGAATACGCAGCCCTTGACCATGTGAAGACCATAGAGGCCTCAGTGGGCTGCCTGTCCGGAATTTCGACCAGCACCGCCCCCTCGCGATCGGGGCTATTCCGGCTCCTCCGGCGGGTACTCGGGCTGCGGGTACTGCCAGCCGCCCGACAATGCCTCTGCTTCGAGCATCAGCTCGCCGGCCGTCGGCGGCGTCCACGGGGCGATCCCGTCCCACTTGAACGGGCCGTCCAAGATGGTCTTGTTCGCGCGATCCAGGTCGATGACGACCCAGCGGTCTACGGGCATGAGGGACTCCTAGAAGTGCGTGATGATGATCGCGATCCCGTCGGCGCCACTGCCCCCGGCTCCCGAGTTGCTGCCGTTCAGTACAGCGCCTCCGCCGCCGCCTCCACCCCCGTACAGGGCACCGTTGCCCCCGGATCCGGCCGGCCCGCTGATCGAGGCCGCACCGCCGCCTCCGCCTCCACCGGAGAGCCCGGAGGCCGTCGGTACGTCGGGAGCGGATCCGGCTGCACTGCCGCCGACCACTCCGGCAGTACCGGTCTGGTTACCGGCGTTACCGCCTCCGATGCCGCCGTTGCTGGGCACGTCCGCACTGCTGACGCCTCCTCCGGCACCTTCACTGGCACCGGGACCGACACCGGGGTTACCCGGACTTCCCACGCCTCCGGAGGTGTTGGCGGACCCACCCGATCCTCCGGCAGACGTACCGGTGGCCGTGGCGCCTCCTGCGCCGGAGGCCGAGGAGCCCCCGGAGCCTCCAGCGGACTGACCGACACGCGCGTACGGACCGAACGACGTCACACCGCCGGCCCCACCGTTTCCGCCGTTGAGGGAGTCGCCTGCGGCGGCGGCACCGCCTGATCCACCCGCTCCCACGGCAACACTCACCGTGCCGGGCAGAATCGAAGCGTCGTACGTCAGGAGGAACATGGAACCCCCAGCTCCGCCACCACCGCCGCAACGGATAGTGCTGGCCGACGAGCGGCGTCCACCGCCTCCACCGTCACCCCCTCCGATGAGACGGATCTCCAGGAGCCTGGCGCCCGAGGGCTTGGTCCACGTGCCCGACGTGGTGAAGACCTGGGCATCCGGGAACCGAGAGAACTTGCCGTCCGCGTACGCCCGGTCCCCGTGAGGGTCGGAGGCGTTCACATGGTTCGTCACGGTGGAGGCCGCAGTGCCTGCCGGGTCCGCACCGACGTCCGCAGCGGTGACGCTGTCCAGGTCGACAAGGACCGCGTACGAGCCCTGGACGGGATCCGGGACCAACACGTCCGCCAGGACCACCGACGAGGCGCCCTTGGGCAGGCTGATGTACCGCGTCCAGTCCGGAGCGTTCCCCAGCATGGCCCTGACGGTGTACGTCCATCCCGTCGGGCTCATTCCGGTGGCGTCTGTGGCCACCAGCTCCACCTGGAACTCGCTGGCGACCAGGGGGACTTCGATGCCGCCGCCCAGGACCAGATCGTCGGATCCGTTGGTGACCAGGTCCGGTCCGGTGAAGATGAGACGGCCCTGGATGGCCGTCCCGTCCGGCAGGCACAGGGGCTCGCCGGACGACACCACTACCGTCTCCACACCAGCGGGCAGAGGCATGACGGACTCCTCTCGTCAGGGACGTACGGGGCGAGAGCCAGGTCCCTACGCGTTCTCACTGATCCAGACGGCGGTCACCCGGAGGTTCCGGCCGTTGGTGAGGTCGTCGAGGATCGAGCGCAGAGTGATCTGTCCGGTCGTGCCGATCGTGCATTCGCCGTCGATCGAGCCGTGGCCGAACTGCGCGTTGATGACCTCGGGCGGGCACCAGCTGGCGGGCAGCGTGCACATGGTGGTGTCGGCGAGGTTGCCGCCCGGGGTGATCGCCACCGTGGTGCCGGTGTAGGTGCGCACCACGTGCACGGTGGTGACCCCGTTGACCTTGCGGCCGGAGAAGGTGTTCACGCTGAACCCGGAGGCCGCGACACACCCGGAGGTGGTCGAGTCGTCCAGGCTGTTGTCGTTGAGCCGGTCGGCGGTGGCCCGCATACCGGCCAGGAACACGGTCATCGGCGCCTCCTAGAGCGGGATGTACACGGGGTTGGCCAGGCGGATGTCCTGGCCGGAGGAATGGGCCTTGGCGACGCCGTTGATGCCTCTGGTCACGGTGAACGTCTGGGCGAGTCCGGTCCCGGTGCACGCGGTCACCCGCATGACCTCGCCTCCGGTGCGTACGTCGAAGGGGAAGTCGCCTGGGTACGTCGCGGAGTCGATCCACCTGTACACGGCGGTGGTCAGCATACTGACCGAGGTGGCCGTCGCCGTCAGGCCAGCGGACAGGTGACACCCCGCCGTGTCGATGCGGTCGCGGCCGGGAACGCCGACCGTCAGGGCGTTCCACGGTTCGCCGGGCACGCAGTTGAACGTGATGGTCCAGGCGTCCGGTCCGGCGCTCTCGGTGTACCCGGCCACCAACACGTCGACATCGTCCGGGCCGTGGTCGGCGGGCAGGTCCGTGAGCCGGATCTTGTCGCCGACGTCGACCCGGAGGATGTCGTCGATCAGGGCGAAGACGCGCGCGTTGGCGAGGTTGAGGGTGATGCGGGTGTAGCGCACGCCGTTGTACGTGCCGAGGTGCAGCCGCATCCCGGCGACCTGACGGGCCTGTGCGTCCGTCTCGACGCTGTAGGTGTACGAGGTGTCGTAGCGGCCCACCCCGCCGTCCTCCGGGTTCTGGACGGACAGATCGCCGTCCTCCAGGACCTCGCGGGCGGGGGCCGATCCGTACTCGCGCTGCACCGACACGTCGTTCTCGGTGAGCTTGTCGTCGTCCTCCGGCTTGAATGGCGGTGAGATGAGTCCGGCGGAGAAGTCGAGGGTCAGCGCGGGCGTCTGGTTCCACAACGTGGAGTGGCCCCGGTGGATGACCTCGGCTCTGTCCCGGGCGTCGAGCAGGTACCCGAAGTTCGTGCGGGACGCCTCGTTCATCAGCTCCAGCAGCTTCTTGGGCCCCTGGATGCCCATGCGCCGCTGGAACGTCAACTCATCCGCCACCGAGGCCGTGTAGCCCGCCTCGTTGGCCAGGCGCACGATATGGTCGCCCGCTTTCTCGCCTCGGAAGCCGATGAACGCCTTGTACATGTTCGCGGCCGAGGGTCCGTTGCCATCCCAGTAGGTGACGTAGCCGAGCGACTGGTCCGTAGTGGTGAGGCCGCCGCCGGAGATCAGCGACCAACTGAACGTGACGTCGCGTACGGCCTTCATGACGAGGCTGGCCATAGTGCCGGACGCCTCAAGCAGCCATCGATGTAGATGGACCAGGCAGTGTTGGTGGTGCCGGGATCGATCTGAACGCGGATGTGGTGGCCGCCTCCGTCGTAGATGCCTGCGCTGGAGATGGTGGTCAGCACCGCGGACCCGGACGAGGTCTCTCCGAACGAGGCGCGGAAGACCGTGATCTCGTTGGAGGCGGCGTCCATGAACAACTGGCGACGGATGCGGTTGTCGGCGTCCGTGCCCTGGCCCCGGTCGCTGATCTGGACGAGTCCCGCCGAGGCTCCGCCTCCTCCGGCGACGAAGAAGTCCACCGACCAAGCAGCAGCCGCCGAGGCGCTGTTGGGGACGAGGCCGGTGATGCTGCCCGTGGTCTCGGCCTTGAACGCGATGACGTCCTCGACCCAGTCCTTGAGCTTTCCGCCCTGCCACGCGGGGGGGTGCCCCTATCTCCTTGGTCAAGGCGGATGGGGCTGTTCTCGAGCGTCTGGGACCATGTGCTCGTGCATGTTGATGATGAGGCGGTGGCAGCGGGCGGGGACGGATCGGAGTGGACGGGTGCGGTGAGTGAGCGTCTCCGTTGCTGCGTGTGTGGTGGGTCCACAGATGGTGCCGAGGACTACGTGCTCGTCGAACTGACGGCGAAGTTCTCTGACGCGCGCCAATGGCTGGGTGCGCATGCGGAGCACCTGAACTCCGTCCTTGCGAAGGGGTTCTCCGTGGAGGTTCACGACATGTAGGGCTGCTGTCATCGCCTGCGATCTAGGTTCGCAGGCAGGCTGGTTGCCCTCACCTCGTTCCGGTTGTCCGAGGTTCGTAGAAGGTGCCGTCTCTGAGCATCGCGAACAGGACGTCGGCCCGCCGCCGGGCGAGGCAGAGCAGTGCCTGGGTGTGGTGCTTGCCCTGGGCGATCTTCTTGTCGTAGTAGGTCCGCGATGCCGAGTCGCCCAGGGCCGCGAACGCGGAGAGGAAGAAAGCCCGTTTGAGCTGCTTGTTTCCTCTCCGGGAGGGCTGTTCGCCGCGGATCGAGGAGCCCGAGCTCCGGGTTGCCGGTGCGAGTCCGGCGTAGGCGGCGAGGTGGCCGGCGGTCGGGAAAGTGCTGCCGTCGCCGACCTCGATCAGGATCCGTGCTCCGGTCCTGACGCCGACTCCCGGCATGGACGTCAGGACTTTGGAAAGAGGGTGGGCCTCCAGGAGTTCCTCGATCCGTCCCGCCAGGAGTTTCCGCTGGTCAAGAATGGCGGCCAGGGATCCGGCCAGGCTCGGGACGATCAGTGCGGCCGCCTCGGTCCCTGCGACGACGACGGTTTGCCCGTCCAGGGCGGCGAACATCTCCTCGACCAGCCGCTCGGCCATCCTCGGCGCCTTCGGCCGCAGCAGGGTGATCAGCCGCCGACGGCCGGCCTTGCGGATCTGGGCCGGTGACCCGAACCGTTCCAGCAGTGCGAGGACGGCCGGGTGCTGCAACCGCGGCCCCAGGACCGCTTCCAGCGACGGATGGATCTGGGCCAGCAGGCCGTGCAGCCGGTTGGTGACGCGGGTGGCCTCGCCTGCGAGGTCGTCGTCGAACCCGACGATCATCTCCAGCTCGGCGATCGTCTCGTCCTCGCCGTCGATCGCCCGCAGCGTGTGAGGCATCGTGCGGGCCGCGTCCGCGATGATGAACGCGTCCTTCGCGTCCGTCTTCGCCTCGCCGGGGTAGAGATCGGCGATCCGCCGCATCGTCAGGCCGGGCAGGTAGGCCACGGGACAGCCCATGTCCCGGGCCACGGCCAGCGGCAGGGCGCCGATCGAGGCCGGCTGATCGACCACGACCAGCACGGTTCCGTGCGTGGCCTGGAGTTTCGCGAAGAGTTCGCGGAGCTTGGGTTCGGTGTTGGGCAGGCGCTTGTCGAACGCCTTCTTCCCGGCCGGGGTGACGGCTGTTGCGGCCCTTCTGAAAGTGAGCAGTTCCTCGAGGCTGGCCTGCGCATTGCTCAAGTCGAAGAGC
>NZ_JBSFLV010000195.1:0-15747 GCF_053599215.1 Streptomyces sp. NPDC001002
CGGGGGGGGGGTGGCCGCGCGTTGCGGGGGGGGGTGCCGGCGGTGGGGGGGGGGCGGGGCCCGGTTTTCCCACCCCCCCCCCCCCACCCCGCGACGCCAAGTGGGCGGGAACTCACGGCGTGTTCGGCCCGACTACCTGACCGGGTGACGGAAGGTCGCCCGCGTACCGAGTGGAACCTGGAGACTTTCGATGCGTTCTCGTGTGTGGGGCGGAACGGCGGCCGTCGTGCTCGGCGGACTGCTGGCGGCGGGCTGCGGTGACGGAGACAAGGAGACGGCCGACGTGAGCGCCGGGAAGGCCGTCCCGGACGGCTACCCGGTGTCCGTCACCGACTGCGCGGGCGCCAGGACCACCTTCTCCGCGGCCCCCGAGAAGATCGTCACCAGCAACGCCTCCAGCCTGGAACTGCTGCTCCGCCTCGGCGTCGGCGACAAGGTGATCGGCACCGGATTCCCGCCCGGCAAGGGCACGTTGAGCGGCACGCTCGACGCGCAGGCGCAGAAGGTGAAGGTGCTCAGCCAGAGCGTGATCCCGAAGGAGAAGCTGCTCGGCTCCGGCGCGGACCTGTACATCGACACGTTCGCGTCGATGGGCGGCATGGGCAACGGCATGGGAGACGCGCCGACCGCCGAGGAGTTCAAGGCGGCCGGGATCAGCCACATCTACCTCAAGTCGACGGCCTGCGCGGCGCAGAGCAAGAGCGCGGTGACCGATCTGTCCGCGGTCGAGGCCGACATCACCTCCCTCGGCGCGGTCACCGGCACGAGCGCCAAGGCGAAGGAACTCGTCGCCGGGATGCGGACGAAGGTGGCCGCGGTCCAGAAGGCGATCGGCAGCACGGCGGAGAGCGACCGCCCGACCTACTTCTTCTTCGACTACGACTCCGGCACCAAGCAGCCCACCGTCGTCTGCAACCGCCAGGTCGCCAACGCGGTGATCACCCTCGCCGGAGCCCGCAACGTCTTCGCCGACTGCGACGCCGACTACAAGCAGGTCGGCTGGGAGGACGTGATCGCCAAGAACCCGGACTGGATCCAGCTCGCTGTCCGCAACCGGGGGAGTGACACGGCGAACGACAAAGCCTTCGACGAAGCGGAGAAGTGGCTGAGGTCCAACGCGGCGACCAAGGGCCTCACGGCCGTCAAGGAAGGCCACTTCCTGCGCATCGGATCCGAACCGACCACCATCGCCGGGGTCGAGAACGCCGACACCGTCGAGCAGATCGCCAAGACCCTCTACCCGGGCAAGGTCGGCTGACCGTGGCCTCGTTGCTGGTACGGCGCGAGGGCGCAGGGCGAGTGTCCACGGAGGCGCGCACCCTGCGCGCCGGACCACTGGCCCTCGTCCTCGCCGTGGCACTCCTCGTGGCACTGACGGCCGCGGTCGCGTGGGGCTCGACGTCCATCCCGCCCGCTGAGGTGTGGAGCGTGGTCTGGCGGCGACTGTCCGGTGAGACGCCGCGCCCGGGCACGAACGACCTGATCGTGTGGCAACTCCGGCTCCCGCGCGCCCTGTTGGCGGCCCTGGTCGGCGCCGGGCTCGGTCTCGTCGGTACGGCCGTGCAGGCGCTGGTGCGCAACCCGCTCGCCGACCCGTACCTGCTGGGCATCTCCAACGGCGCCTCGCTGGGCGCGGTCGCGGCGATCGTGCTGGGTCTCGGGGCGGGCGGCGCGCTCGGACTCGGGCTGTCCGGCGCGGCGTTCGCCGGCGCGCTGGCCACCTTCGCGCTGGTGTGGGCGATCGCCCGTCGAGGAGGCGGATTCGCCCCGCTGAGGCTGGTGCTGGCAGGGGTCGCGATCGGCCAGTTCCTGTCCGGCTTCACCAGCTACCTCGTCCTCCATGCGGGGGACGAGCAGCAGACCCACAGCGTGCTGTTCTGGCTCATGGGCAGTCTGAGCGGGGCGAGTTGGCCCCTGCTCGCCGTGCCCGCCGTCGCCGTACCGGTCGCCTGGCTGTGTCTGCAGGCGCGCGCCCGCGCGCTGAACGCTCTGCTCATGGGCGACGAGACCGCGGCCGGGCTCGGCGTCGACGTCACCCGGCTGCGGCGCGAACTGTTCACCGTCACCAGCGTGTTGACCGGCGTCCTGGTCGCCGTGTCCGGCGCGATCGCGTTCGTCGCGCTGATGGTGCCGCACGTCTGCCGTCTGGTCGTCGGCGGCGACCATCGCCGACTGCTGCCTCTCTCCGCGCTGTTCGGCGCCGTCCTGCTGGTGGTGGTCGACATCGTCTGCCGTACGGCGATGGACACGCAGGAGCTGCCGGTCGGCGTGGTGACCTCGCTGCTCGGGGCTCCGGCCCTGCTGTACCTGCTCGATCGGCGTCTGGGGAGCGACAGTTGAGGATCGACATCGAGGACCTGCATGTCGCGTACGCCGGGCGTACGGTCGTGGCGGGCGCCCACCTGATGGCGGCCGAGGGCGAGATCACCGGTCTGATCGGGCCGAACGGCAGCGGCAAGTCGACGCTCCTGCGCACCGTCTATCGGCACCTACGACCCACGGCAGGAAGGGTGTTGCTGGCGGGCACCGATCTGCGGGAGATGACCCCGGTGCAGTCGGCCCGGCACGTGGCGGCTCTGCCGCAGGAGCGGGGCAGCGACTTCGAGCTGACCGTGCGCGAGGTCGTCGCCATGGGGCGCACCCCGTACAAGCGGGCCTTCGCGGGCGAGGACGCCGCCGACCGGGACATCGTCGCCCGCGCGCTCGCCGACGTCGGCATGGCCGGTCACGCCGGTCGTCGCTTCACGGCCCTGTCCGGCGGCGAACGCCAACGCGTGCTGCTGGCACGGGCGTTCGCGCAACACCCGGACGTCCTGGTCCTGGACGAGCCGACCAACCACCTCGACATCCGCCACCAGGTCGAGCTGCTCGCCCTGTTGCGCGTCCAGCGCCGTACGACCCTCGTGTCGCTGCACGACCTCAACGCCGCCGCGTCGGTCTGCGACCGGCTGCACGTGCTCCACGAGGGAGCCGTGGTGGCCTCCGGACCGCCGCGCGAGGTCCTCACGCCGGACTTGATGGCGGAGGTGTTCGGCGTTCGGGCGGCGGTGATCGACCATCCGCTCACCGGGGACCCGCTGATCGCCTTCGACCATCGGGTGCCCGCCGAGGCGGAGTTGACGGAAGCGGTGGAGACCGGCGTGTGAGCCGGGACAAGCAGGACGACGGGGTGGTGCCGTCCTGCGCGTCCCGGCTCGGTCGGTCAGGTCAGACGGCGACCGGGTCGGCGACCGAGTCGGATCCCGATTCGGTGACGGTGTACCCGGCCTCGACGATGGCCGTGCGCAGCCGCGCGTCGTCGAGGTCCGTGCCGTGCACGGTGACGGAGTTCGCGGCGAGGTCGACCACCACTTCGCTCACGCCCGCCACCTCGGACACCTCCTCCCTGACGCTCGCCGCGCAGTGCTCGCAGGTCATGCCGGTGACGTTGTACTGCTTCTGAGCCATGGGGAACTCCCGTTGTCTTGAGGGGCTGTCTTTCAGTAGTCGGCCGCGTCGGGCGCGGAGTTCCCTTCGCTGGCTCGGACATCGCTCACCGTTTTTGCCGGCCGTCGCCCGGGAACTCACCCCTCTTTTCCGCCGACTTGTGGGACGAGGCTGCCGTCCGGCAGCCCACCCGTGAGGGGAGGGGCGCAGAGGTGACGCACCGAAGTCCCGGTTCGGAACGGCTCGGCCACCAATCCGCCGGCCCGGCACAGGGGGACCGCTGGCTGCTGGTGGCCGTGGCGGGCGTGCTGTCGTTCATCGCGATGCTCGACATGAATATCGTCAATGTGGCCTTGGCGGACATCGCCGACGGGCTGCACGTCTCCGCAGCGACCGCTCAGTGGGTCGTGCTGGGGTATCAACTCCCGGTCGTGGCACTCCTGTTGCCGGTCGGTCGCTGGCTGGACGGCGTGGGCCCGCGCGCTGCGGTGCTGACAGCGACCGCGGGCTTCGGCCTGTGCAGTGCCCTCGCGGCCATCGCTCCCTGGGCGGCCTGGCTGATCGCGGCCCGCCTCGCGCAGGGCGCGTTCGGGGCGGTGCTGTTCGTGCTGATGCCGGTGCTCGCGATCCGTTCCGTACGGCCGGAGTCGAGGGCGCGGGCGATGAGCGTGCCCGCGACGCTCGGCCCGCTGGGCGCGGTGACCGGACCGGCGGTGGGCGGGCTGTTGCTCGACCATCTGGGTTGGCGTGCCGTCTTCCTGGTCAAGATCCCGTTCTGCGTGCTCGCCCTGGCCGTCGCCTGGAAGGCGATGCCGAGGGACGGCAGGCTGCGCGCGCCCGATCGCCGGTCCGCGGCCGACGCGCTGCTCGTGGCCACCGGTGTGGCGGCCCTGTTGCTGGCGCTGACGCTGGCGGCCGACGACCCGGTCTGGTTGCTCCTCGCCCTGGCCGCCGTACCGCCGCTGTGGCGATGGTTGCGCGGCCCTGGCGGACGTCCGGTGACCGGCGTACTGCGGACGACGGGACTGTTCCCGGCCCACGGTGCGGTGTTGAGCCTCGCGGCCGGGTTCGCCGCCATGCACTACGTCGTCGCCCTCCACCTCCAGCGCGACGACGGACTGAGCGCCACCACGACCGGCCTGACCGTGCTCGCCTTCCCGCTCGGCATGGGCCTGGCGGGCCCCGTCGGCGGACGTCTCGCCGACCGGTGGGGTGCCCGGCCGGTCGCGGTCACCGGCGCCGCGCTCACCGCCGCCGGCCTGCTCCTGCTCGTCCCGCTCGGCGACGGCTGGTCAGCGGCGGACGTGGCCTGGCGGCTGGCGCTGGCCGGCATCGGCATGGGCCTCAACGGCGGTCCGACCCAGGCCCTGGTCATGGGCGCGGCCCCACCCGACCGGACGGCGACCGTCGGCTCGGCGATGCAACTCGCCCGCAGCCTGGGCTTCACCCTCGGCCCGGCCCTGGCCACCACCGCCTGGGCGCTGGCCGGCGGGGCACGGGCGGGGCTCGCCCTGGCCGCCGTCGCCGCCTGTCTCGCCGTACCCCTGCTCGTCCTGTCCGGCGCGAGGTCCACGCCCGTGTCCGCGAAGCCGGAGAAGACCACCGACGCGGCACCGGCCGCCCACCACTGACCCAGGAGTTCTCCCCATGTGCGGAATCACCGGCTGGGCGTCCTTCCACCACGACGCCCGCACCCGGGCCCCGGTCATCGAGGCCATGACCGCCACCCTCACCCCGCGCGGCCCCGACGCCGGAGGCGTGTGGCTCGGCGAGCGCGCCGCGATCGGCCACCGCCGCCTGTCCGTGATCGACCTCGTGGGCGGCGTCCAGCCGATGACCGGCGGGTCCGACGTGGTGCTCAGCTACAGCGGCGAGGTCTACAACCACCACCAACTCCGCTCGGAGCTGCGGGGGTTGGGGCACGAGTTCCGCACCCGCAGCGACACCGAAGTGGTCCTGCGTGCCTATGTCGAGTGGGGCGAGGCGATGGCCGAGCACCTGGAAGGCATGTTCGCCTTCGCCGTCTGGGACGAACGCGAGCAGCGACTGCTGCTGGTCCGTGACCGGCTCGGCGTAAAGCCGTTGTACTGGGCGGCGGTTGACGGCGGCCTCGCCTTCGCGTCCGAGCCCAAGGCCCTGTTCGCGCACCCGGAGATACGGCCCCGCGTGGACGCCGACGGCCTCCGGGAGGCGTACAGCCTGCTCTTCAACACCGGGCCGACCGTGTGGTCCGGCGTCCGCGAGGTCGAGCCCGGCGGCCTGCTCGTCCTGGACCGGGACGGCATCCGGGAGCGCCGCTACTGGCAGTTGGCGGCGGGCACCCACGGCGACGACCAGGACACGACCGTCGAGCGGATCCGCGAGCTGGTCGGAACGGCCGGCCGCAGTCAGCTGGAAGCTGACGTCCCGCTGTGCAGCCTGCTCTCCGGCGGCCTCGACTCCACCGTCCTGACCGCCCTACTCGCCGACGAACTCCGCCTGCGCGAAGGCCCGGACGCCCGCATACGCTCGTACGCCGTCGACTACAGCGACCAGGCGGCACGGTTCACGGGGGATGTGCTGCGCACCGGCCACGACACCCCGTACGCCACCGAGGCCGGCGCCTTCATCGGGACCGACCACAGCACCGTCGTCCTCGACCCGCTCGCCCTGCTCGACCCCGAGCACCGCAAGGCGGTCGTCGTGGCCCGTGACTCGCCGATCGGCGTGGGCGACATGGACACCTCGCTGTACCTGCTCTTCGGCGAGATACGACGGCACTCGACCGTCGCCCTGTCCGGCGAGGCGGCGGACGAGGTCTTCGGCGGCTACCCCTGGTTCCACAACCCGAAAGCGCTCGCCGCGGACACCTTCCCCTGGCTGCTGGTGACGGGCGACGAGGCCGCGATGCCGCTCAACCCCGAACTCGACCTGCGCATGGGGGAGTTCCGCGCCGACACCTACCGCAGCGCGCTGGCCGCCGTTCCGCACCTGGATGACGAGACACCCGCCGAACACCGGCAGCGGGAGATGCAGCACCTGTCCCTGACCCGCTGGCTGCGTCAACTCCTGCACCGCAAGGACCGGTTGAGCATGGCGCAGGGCCTGGAGGTCCGTGTCCCGTACTGCGACCACCGGCTCGTGGAGTACGCCTTCAACACCCCCTGGGCGCTGAAGAGTCACGACGGCCGGGAGAAGAGCCTGCTGCGTGCGACCGGTATCGGTCTGGCGCCGGGGTCGGTCCTGTGGCGGCCCAAGAACCACTACCCCGCCACCCACCACCCCGACTACAACCGCGGCCTGCAGAACATGGCCCGCGACGCCCTCGCCACCGAGCAGGTCCGCGCCCTCACCGACGAGACCCGCATCAAGCCCTCCCTCGACACCCCGCCCGACCGACTGGAGTGGGGTCACCGCCTGCGCCTTGAGCGCGTCGTCGACCTCGCCCTCTGGCTCGACCACCACCAGCCCGAACTCGCCCTCTGAGGAGCCTCCTTCATGACCGTCCAAGAGCCCTTGGCCGCCGAGCCCGTACCGCTGATGGGGTGCCCGTACAAGGCCAACCCGTATCCCCTCTACGAGAAGATGCGCGAAGCAGGCCCGGTTCACCGGGTCCTCTTCCCCAGTGGCGTACGGGCATGGCTCGTCACCGGCTACGAAGCCGCCCACTCCGCCCTCAACGATGACCGTCTCGGCAAGAACCACGAGCGCGGCAACGACGGTTGGCGGGCCCGCGCCTCGATCATGCCGGAGCCGCAGCACTCCCAGCTCCAGGCCCACCTCCTCCATCAGGACCCGCCCGAGCACACTCGTATGCGGCGCTTCGTGACCGACGCCTTCACGCCCCGGAGGGTCGAGGAACTACGGCCCCGTTTCCAGGAGTTGGCGGACGCGCTGGTCGACGCCCTGCCCGACACGGGTCCCGCGGACCTCGTCACCGGCTTCGCCGCCCACTTCCCTTTCCAGGTCCTCGCCGAAGTCATCGGCCTGCCACGGGAGTTGGCTGCCCGCTTCGACCGCGACTGGGGCAAGGTCGTCCAGCCGGTCGGCCCCACCGACCCCGGGCGGCCGCTCTACGAGGCCCGTCTGCATGGCCTGCAGAGCTACATCGCCGAGGTCGTCGCCCACAAGCGCGCGCACGGGGAGGACGACCTGCTCAGCCGCCTTGTCGGGGCCCGCGACCGTCGCGAACTGTCCCAGGAGGAACTGGACTCGATGATCTTCCAGCTCCTGGTCGCCGGCCAGGAACCGGTCAGCAATCAGATCACGACCGCCCTCATCGCCCTGTTCCGCAACCCGGACCAGCTGACCCGCCTCCGCGAGGACCCGCCGCTCCTGCCCCGCGCGGTCGAGGAACTCCTGCGCTACGACAGCGCCTTCGAACTGACGACCTGGCGCTTCTTCGAGCAGGACAGCGACCTGCACGGTACCGAGGTCCCGGGCGGCGACTCGGTGATCGTCTCGCTCTGCGCGGCCAACCGTGACCCGCGCCAATTCCCGGACCCCGACACCCTCGACCTCGACCGCTCCCCGAACCCCCACCTGGCCTTCGGCCACGGCATCCACTTCTGCCCCGGCGCCGCCCTCGCCCGCGCCGAACTCCAGACCGCGCTCGGTACTCTCCTCGCCCGCCTCCCAGGCCTCCAACTGGCCGTCAGGGACGAGGGCATCGAGTGGATCCCGGCCGTCCTGGGCCGCGGCACGAACCATCTCCCCGTCGGCTACGACCGCCGCCTCTGACACAGCACTCCGGATGACCGGGGCGGCCGGAAACCCCCGCCCCGGCTCCGCCCGACCCACCCCACCCCGCCCGACATACGGCGCCCGGCCACGCCCGGCCACGGCGCCATGCCGTCATGCCCGCACGCCCTTCCGGAGGAACGACATGCCGTTGACGACCACGCCGGACACCCTCCCCACGAGCACCGCCGCCGCGATCCTGAACCTGCTCCTGCCGCACCACCGCACGACCGACCGGACCCACGCCTCCGCCGAGGCGTTCCCCCATCAACTCCGCCAGATCACCGAGTTCGTGCGTGCGGGTGCTCCCATCGCCTTCACCCTCCCCGGGTTCCCCTGCAAATCCCCCAACCCCGCCAAGGTCCTCGGGCACCTCCCCGACATGGGTGAGCGCCTCTCCCTCACCTTCCTGAACACCCTGTGCAGGGAGATCGAGCGCATCTACCCACCCGGCGCCCGCATGTTGATCTGCTCCGACGGCCACATCTTCGGCGATCTCATCGGCGTCCCCGACGAGCACATCGACGCCTACGCCGACGAACTCCGCGTACTCATAGGCCAGTTGAGTCTGGACAGACTGTCGGTCTTCGATCTGCGCGACGTCCTCGGCGACCTCCCGCACGACGCGAAACGCGCCCACGTCCACGGGCGTTACGCACCGTCCCTGGACGCCCTGCGCGCCGAGATCCGCGCCGACGACAACGCTCTGGCGCTGTACCGGGGGATCACCCGATTCCTGGTGGAGGACACCGCCGACCACCGGGGCACCCGCTCGGCACTGCAACGCGCCTGCCGACAGCGCGCCTACGGAGTCATCCAACGCAGCCGGGCCTGGGGCGACCTCATCGCGGCCCAACACCCCTACTGCGTACGCCTGTCCATCCATCCCCAGCCCATCGGAGCCCCCAAGTTCGGCATTCGTCTCCTCGACGCGCCCGATGCCTGGACCACGCCGTGGCACTCGGCGGCCCTGCGCCGTACCGACGGCACCTGGACCCTCGTAGCGAAGGCCAGAGCCGCCCAGCAGGGCCGACCGGTCCAACGCGACGGCCGCCTCAGCCACTTCGTTCAGACCGAATGACGAGCGGGACCGCGCGTAGCGGGTGAGCTGCGCACGAAGAACCTGGGGACGGGGGGTGATCGTGCGCGGAGGTTCCCTTGTTCTCATTGTTCTCAAGCTTCTTGAGCAACTGACTCCCCGGGTGTCCCAAAACGCACATCTCATGCACGATGCGGCGGTGTGAGGGCCGCCGATGCCGCAGCGGCGCGCAGTTTCTCCAGAAGCGCCGTCTGGCGGTCCGCACGGTCCGACAGGAAGTCGAGATGCTCGGCGTAGAGTCGCTCGTCGCTCTCGGCCCGCGCCCGCAGAGTGCGCCAGCATGCCGCCTTGGCCGTCACTCCGACGAGCATCGCCTCCAACTCCAGGACGTCGCTCATGGGGGACCGGGAGAAGAGGTGGCCGTTCGGCTTCAGGCGACCGGCCTTCTCGGCGAGCCAGCCGAGCGCGACCTTCGGATGATCGGTGGAGACTTCCAGGTCGTCCATGATCCGTAGCAGGGACTGGCGGTCCTGTTCGATCTGCTGGGCGAGTTCGGCCAGTGCAGGTTCTCCCTTCTGCGCCTGGGCCGCCCGGCGTGCCAGCTGGGCGCCGCCGGTCGCGCCGGCCAGGTGGTCGTTGAGGTAGACGGCCAGCAGCCCGTCCCTGGCCGGTGCCTCTTCGGCCGCTTCGTCGGAAGTGCCGTCCGGGCCCGTCCGGGCTCCCTCGTGGGCGGCGTCGGCCGTGCCCATCTCGCGGCTGACGGAGGCGCCCAGTTCGGCCCAGCTCGCCTCGAACTTGGCCAGCCCCTCGCGCTCCAGGGTGTCGGTGACGTCCGCGAAGTCCACGCCGATACGCTCCAGCGCCGCGAAGTGCGCCTGCGCGGTCGCGTAGTCATCGGCCCCCGGCGAGTGAAGGGCGAGCGTGCCGTGGTCGGCGTACGCGGCCAGCGTGCTGCCGGGCATGGTGTTCACGGTGCCGGCGATGGCCAGCTCACTGACGTACATCGTGTCGGGATAGGCAGGGTCCTTGACTCCGGTGGAGGCCCAGAGGGGGCGTTGCGACCGGGCTCCGGCCTCGGACAGACGTTGCCGGCGCGGCTCCGCGGCGGTCATCTCGTAGGCCTGGTGCGCAAGGCGGGCGTTGGCGACCGCGGCCCGGCCCTTGAGCGCCGAGGCTTCGGGCGTGCCGATGGCGTCGAGGCGGCGGTCCACCTCGGTGTCCACCCGTGAGACGAAGAACGAGGCGACCGAGTGGATGCCGGTCAGGTCGTGTCCGTCCTGCCGGGCCCGCTCTAGGCCGGCCGTGTAGGCGTCCATCACCGCGCGGTAGCGGTCCAGGGAGAAGATCAGCGTGACGTTGACGCTGATCCCGCGTGCCACGACCTCCGTGATGGCCGTGAGCCCCTCGCGGGTGGCCGGGATCTTGACGAACAGGTTGGGCTCGGCGACCGCCTCCCACAGTTTCACCGCCTGCTCGACGGTGGCGTCGGTGTCCTTCGCCAGCCGGGGGTCGACCTCGATGGACACCCGCCCGTCCACTCCGCCGGTCCTCTCGTGGATCGGTGCGAAGACACGGCAGGCGGTGCGCACGTCGTCGGTGGTGAGGGCGAAGACGGCGTCGTCGACGCCGGTCCCCGTGCTGCCCAGAGTGCGGAGCTGCTCGGTGTAGCGGTCTCCACGGGACAGCGCGGAGGCGAAGATCGTGGGGTTGGTCGTGACCCCCACGACATGCCGGTCGGTGATCAGCTTCTCCAGCTCACCGCCGGCCAGCAGCTCGCGGGACAGGTCGTCGAGCCAGACCGAGACCCCGGCGGCGGACAGCTGGGCGAGCGGGTCGGACGCGGTGGAAAAGGGCTGGGACATGCTGGATCTCCAAAAGGAAGAAGGCGGGTGGGGCGAGGATCCTCACCCCACCCGCCCGGATGGCTGAGGTCACTCGTGCGCGCTGGGAACCCGGAGGGGGTCGTGGGGGGCGTCGGCTTTGGCGGCGCCGAGCTCCTCGCCCAGTTCGCCCAGCCGACCGCGGCCGAGGGCGGAGCGGACCTGGGGGAACCAGTCCTGCTCCTCCTCCTTGACGTGGTGGCGCACGTTCTCCATGAGAACGGTCATCTTGGCGTCGAAACGCTCGTCCTCGGGGTCTTCTCCTCGATCCAGGTGTGGATCGTCAACTCCTGGATCACCTTGTCGGCGATCTTCCGCTTCGTCTTGTAGGCGCGGTCTCCGGCCTTCTCGAACTCCTTGAACAGCTTCTCGACCGTCTGGTGGTCGTCCTTGAGCAGAACGATCGCATCCATGGGTCCTCCTTCGTGTCGTCCCGCACCTCCCCGTGACGTGGGGGTGTTTCCGTCGGCGGAATACCGAAGGGCGTTCGGCTTCCGCGCTCCGGTTACCCCGCTCGGCGCGGTCGACCCGCCCGGAGCGCACCTTTCGTCACATTCGGCCGTCGTCGAGGCGGTGAGCAGTGCCCCCTACTGCCCGCTCCGCGGGAAACGGGCCCGGAGGCCCGCCGGCGCGAGTCGGCCGACGAACTCCAGTGCCACCGACGAGGCGTTCGGCGACGTGATGGTGAAGCGTTGTGCCAACCGGGAGGCGACGAGCGTGAGTTGGCGCATGGCCAGTGCCGAACCCAGGCACACCCGTGGTCCGGCACCGAACGGCAGGTAGGCCGGACCGGGGGCCGGCCGACCGTTCGACCACCGGGTGGGGTCGAACTCGTCCGGTCGCTGCCACCATCGGGGATCCCGCTGGATCAGGTAGGGATTGAGCAGTACATCGTCACCAGGGGCGAGCGACCACTCACCCAGGGGCGTCGCCGTGCCGGCGGTTCGGGTCATCAACCACGCGGGCGGATACAGCCGGAGTGTTTCCCGTGCCACGGCCTCGGCGAGCGGGAGCCGTGCCGCCGACAGCGCAGTGCCACCGCTGACCGACCTGTTCGCCTCACCGCGAAGGCTGTCGACGAGCCGGGGGCGGCGGGCCAGTTCCCACACGATCGAGGTGAGCGCGGCGGCGGGTACGCCGTGACCGCCCATCAGAATGCTGTGGAGCGTGGACGCCACGGTGTCGTCGGGCATCGCCGGATCGGCGTCGATCAGAAAGCCGAGCAGGTCGTCGTGGGGCGCGCGGGCGCCGGCCGCGCGCCGCTGCCGCACGATCCCGGTCATCGCGTCGCTCAGTCGTGCGGCAGCGCGGAAGAAGCGGCGGTGGCGGGGGAGCGGCAGCCAGGCGGGGAACTCGTACGACGACTCCGTGAAGGGCTGGGTGGCGAGGGTGGTCTCCTGGAGCAGGCCGGTGACGGCGGCGGAGTCCGCGCCGAAGCAGTATGCGGTGATCGCCCGGGCGGTGAACGCCCGCATCGTGGTGAGTACGTCGACCTCACGACCGGCGCTGTCGGCCAGCACCGCGTCGAGGATCTCCACGGTCTGTTCGTCGGTCGCGGCCGCCGCCGTGCGATTGAGTCCCGGCCACACGGCACGGCGCGCCGACATCCAGGAGGCGGCCTGTGCGGCGGCCTGGTCGAGATCCCGCCGCATGTCGAAAGGGGCGAGCTCGGTCACGAAACCCTGGCCGGTGCGGGCGAGCGCCTCGTGGGTGAGGGTCGGGTCGCGCACGAACACGGTCTGTTCGTCGAAGGAGAAGACGTCGCCGTACTCGCGATGGCAGCGACGCAGGAAGCCGATCCGGTCGGCCTCGTACGCGCGCGTGTTGCCCGACAGCCAGTGCCCGCGCGGGCCCGGCGGCCGGCTGAGGCTTTCGCGACGTGCCATCCGCCCTCCCAATGGATCGCAGGACCCCGCAGCAGATCGCAGGACCCCGCACGGGATCCTGCGATCGGCGTGTCCACTGACTCCGGTGGATATGGCCCTGAAGAGAGCGGGGCCGGGCTAGCGGAGCTGGTAGGGCCAGTAGGGGTAGCGTCCGCTGACCCGCTTCCTGCCCACCAGGCGAACCATCAGGCGTCGTGTCCGTTTCATGAACACCTCACTGCCATCCAGGCGAATAGTTGTCCGATGGTGGCATGCCGTCCCGTACCGGGCAACAAGGAGTGCGGCGGAGCGGTCATATGACGCGGAAAACGTGAAGTCGCCTTCAAACAAAGAGGTGTGACGAACCGTCAGTGATTCAGGTGGTGCGCGGTCACGGGCGCAGCCGAGTGGCACGGGCCGGGCCCTCGGCCTCCTCGCACAGCCGGGCGAGCCGGGCCAACATCGCACGGCCGCGCACGAGTTGGGCCATGTCCAGGAGGCGGTTGTGCAGGACGCCGCCCGCACCGCGCAACGGGTGTTCGTCGAGGATGAGCAGGGTCTGCACGCCCCAAGGCCGCAGTTCCATCGCGATCCTCGCCGTCCCCAGCGACCCGCTGTCCGCCTCCAGCTCGGGCCACTGCCCCTCGGCCTCATCGGCCCGCGAGGTACCGACGACCCAGTCCCCGTACCGTTCGGCGTCGGAAAGGATCTTCCAGACCGCCTCGGGAGACTTCTTGATCAAACGGTGCTGTACGGCCATCTCTTCCTCCGCCGTTCGAAGTGCCCCGTGCCCACGAAGCGGGCTGAAGTTCCTGGCACGGGCAAGCAGCCGGAGCAAGTGGCGCTGGAGGCGCAAGGTTCCTTGCGGGCGGGGCCTTCGGAGCGGGGTTCGTCTACCAGCGGTACCAGCGGCCCTTGCGGCCACCGTGCCCGGCGGGCCGGACCACGAAGCCGAGCGCCCAGACCACCAGAACGATGATGGCGATCCACCACAGCGCCTTGAGGGCGAAACCGGCGCCGAAAAGAATCAGCGCGAGAAGAAGAACAACGAGCAGGGGAACCATGATTATCAACCTCCGCTCGTCATGTGCCCTGCAAAATGAAGGATACGCACCGAAAATCGAACGCATGCTTAGGCGATTTCAGGAAACACGCCCGTGCTACAGAAAGCGGCGGATGGGCATGACGGAGACCTCGCGGGCCCGCTGCAGTAGGGAGCGACGCCGCCAGCGTCCCTCCTGGATCAGCGTGGCGGCCGCCATGTCCTCGTCGTAGTGGTCGTCGAGGGTCGCCGTGAACTCCTGGTCCAGGACGGCCAGCATGATCTCCTCGTCGTGGTCGAGGGAGCGGCGGTTGAAGTTGGACGAGCCGATCAGGGCCGCGACGCCGTCGACGGTGATGATTTTGGCGTGCAGCATCGTCGGTTGGTACTGGTGGATCTTCACGCCGGCGGCGGTGAGGGCCTCGTAGTGGTGCTGGCCGGCCAGTTGGCAGACCCGCTTGTCGGTGTGCGGGCCGGGCAGAAGGATCTCCACCTCGACGCCCCGCCGGGCGGTCGCGCAGAGCAGGTCGATGAAGTAGGTGTCGGGGGAGAAGTAGGCGGTGGCCAGCCGGAAGCGGACCTCGGCCGACTCCAGCATGACGCGGAGCAGGGTCTGCATGTCCTGCCAGCCGAAGCTGGCCGACCCGCGCACCACCTGCACCACCGCGTCCCCCTGTGGGCGGTGGGCGACGAACCGGTCGCGGTCGTCGAAGAGTTCGTCGTGGCACTCGGCCCAGTTCTGTGCGAACGCGGCGGCGACGCCGTCCACGGCAGGACCGCGGACCTCGACATGGGTGTCGCGCCACTCGCGCTCGTTACGGGCGTCGCCGCACCACTCCTGCGCGATGCCCACCCCGCCGGTGAACGCCGTCTGCTCGTCCACCACCAGGACCTTGCGGTGACAGCGGTGGTTCTGCTTCAACGGCGAGAGGGCCAACGGCCTGCGGAACCAGGCCACTTGCACACCGGCCTGCTCCATCTCCGCCAGCAGCTCCTTCTCGATCAGCCGGCTGCCGAACCCGTCGAGCAGCAACCGCACCCGCACCCCGGCCCGGGCCCGGTCGGCCAGCGCCTGCGCGAACTCGCGGGCGATGTCCCCCTTCCAGTACACGAAGGTCATCATGTCCACGGTGTGCTCGGCGGAGCGGATGCCGGCCAGCATCGCCGGGAAGATCTCATCTCCGTTGCGCAGTACGGTGAGTGCGTTGCCCTCGGTCGCAGCGATGCCGATCAGACGCTCCAGCCGGCGGCGTATCCGCGTGGCGCGTTCCTGGGCCTCCTCCGGCGCCGATGGATCGGCACCGGAGGACTTCAGCTCAGGCTGGTCCGGTGTAATGGTCATGGCGTCACCCGGCCGGCGCGCACAGGAGACAGGGGCGCCGCGCGGCCCGGTCCGGCGCGGGGCGCAGCCAGCAGACTGTACTTCCCGGGCCAGGGGTCAACAGACACCGGCTGTGTTCCCGGCCCGAGGCCGCGCACCCTGAGCAGGTGTTTTCAGCCCCTGATGAAACCGGTCGGCCCACGCGGACATGCAGGCACGCGGAACGGGCAGGAGACGGTCATCCTGCTTTCCAGCTAAGGCGGCACAGTGACTTCCTCCGCGAAGGCCCGTGAAGCGACCGACCGCACGACGGGTCCGTCCGAGGCCGTCGAGGAGCTGCCCTGGATCGAGGACGGCGGCAAGGTGGCGCCCAAGGACGCACGCGTGCTGTCCCGGCTGTTCCTGGACAGGACGGCAGGTCCATGTGTACGACGGCCGCCGCGACGGCTTCGACG
>NZ_JBSFLV010000196.1:0-15576 GCF_053599215.1 Streptomyces sp. NPDC001002
GATGCCGCGGGACGCCGGGCAGCGCCACCCGGGAAAGAGGCGGTCGGCCGGCAGGGTGCAGCGGCAGCCGCCTGTCAGATGTCCCGGAAGATCTCGATCTGCGCCCCGATTCACTGCCGCCTCGGTGCGCTGCCGTCTGTTTCTCGACCGCAGGCTGCCCAGGTCCGTCAGCATGCCGCCGATACGATCATGGCCATGACGGCTTTGGAACCGACGATCCTCGCGACCTCCGGCGGACATCGAGTCGGAGGACGAACCAGGCTGATGTTTGATGCGCTGGTGCATCATGCAGTTGACCTCTCCGGCGTGCATGGTCGGCGCCCGCGCATCATGTACGTCGGCACCGCCATCGGGGATGCCGAGCACTTCACGACCCGCATGACCGAGGCTGCGCGGATAGCGGGATTCGACCTGACGCCTCTGCACCTGTTCCCCATGCCCAACCTCGAAGATGTCGAGGGCTCGATCCTCGACCACGATGTGGTCTGGGTCATGGGGGGCTCGGTGGTCAACCTGCTCGCGGTGTGGAGAGCACATGGCCTGGACCGCATCATGCACCGTGCCTGGCAGGCGGGTGTCGTCCTCAGTGGAGTCAGTGCGGGCTCCCTCTGCTGGTTCCAGGGAGGTGCGACCGACTCGTTCGGGCCGGAACTGCGCCCGGTCACGGACGCACTCGGTTTCCTGCCGTATGGCAACGGCGTGCACTACGACTCGGATGAGGGTCGACGCCCGTTGATTCACCAGCTCGTAGCGGACGGCACCATACCCACTGCTCACTGCACAGACGATGGAGTCGGCCTGGTGTACCGCGGAACGGAATTGGTGGAAGCGGTGACGGAAACTCCCGGTAAGGGCGCCTACATCGTCAAAAGCGACGGAGCCAAGGCGGTGGAGGAGCGCATCGAACCTCGCAGGCTGACCGCATCCTGGCGATGACCAAGTCTTTCACTTCGCGAGGCGAGACGTCGGGTCACCATGGTGATGAGTGCCCAGTCCACGAGGTCGCCGGCGCAGCCGCGGTCGGCCCAGATCTGGGTGATCTGCGGCGGGGTGAGGCTCAGGCGCCAGAACACCTCGCGTGCGGCATCGCGGTCCTGGATGTCGGCGGGCGTCACCGTGATCATCAACAGCAGGCCGAGCGTGTCCACGGTGATATGTCGCTTGCGGCCGTTGACTCTCTTCGCGGCGTCGTAGCCGCGGCTGTTCCTGCCGACAGTGAAGGCGCCCCTGACCGACTGGGAATCCACGATGAGCGTCACTGGGTGGGAGGCAGCGGCCCTTTCCGGTACGGATCCTGCGGCGACGGGCGACGGCGGGCATAGCGGGCTCGGCAGGGTGATCGGCGGCAGGGGCTCATTGGAAAGCTGGGCGAGGGTGGCGCGCCCACCGGTGAGTTGGGCAATGGCGAGCTGGGCCCATTCGTCGTCGGGGTAGCGGGCCAGGAGCGGGCCGAGCGTGCCCGTGATCACCCGCATGAGGCCGATACCCGCGCCCACCAGGACGAGGTACCCGCAGATCACAGCGAGACGGGCGTCCACTACGAGAGTGGAGAGCATCAGGGCCGTGACGGCGATGACGAGAACGAGCCGGACCCCTCCAGGCGTAGCCGGTGCCGACCCGGACCGGATCGCCGAGCGGCACAGTCCCACCGTCCAGGTCAACCTGTCCCCCACGCTGATGTCACGCCGGACCACGTCGCGGCCACCGGAGTAGCCCACTGACGTCGGACCGAAGCGGGGGCGTTCAACCGTTCGGTTGAACGGGGATTCCATCTTTCGCACGTCCGGTCGCCGCGAACGGACGACGCGGGAACCGCAGGTCACGTGCCCACAATGGCCCTGCCCAGGCGCCGGGGCGATGAGTCACCCCCATCAGAGAGGTCCCCTCAGACGTGTCCAGCTTCCTCAGTAGACGACGAGTTCTTGCCACCGGTGCCGGTGCCGCTCTCGGCCTCGGTGTCGCCGCTGTCCCGGCCGCCGCCTCTCCCCTCGTCTCCCCGCGCGCCGGCGGGCCCGAGGAGACCAGAACCCTTGACGAGCTGTACCGTGCCGCGCTGGCCGAAGGCGGCAAGCTCGTCCTGTACGCCGGCGGCGACACACCGACCCAGCAGGACGGCACCAAGGCGGCCTTCAAGGCCCGCTTCCCGGACATCGACCTGACACTGATCGTCGACTACAGCAAGTACCACGACGTCCGCGTCGACAACCAGTTCGCCACCGGAACCCTCGTCCCCGACCTCGTCCAGTTCCAGACCCTGCAGGACTTCGTGCGCTGGAACGAGCAGGGCCGTCTGCTCCGCTACAAGCCCGCCGGGTTCTCAAAGCTGTACGACGCCTTCAAGGATCCGCAGGGCGCCTGGGTCGCGACGTCGGCGCTGGCCTTCAGCTTCGTATACGGCGTCGCCGCGGTCGGTTCGAACGCGCCACGCACCCCGCTCGACCTGATCGACCCGAAGTGGAAGGGGAAGATAGCCTCCTCGTACCCGCACGACGACGACGCGGTCCTCTACCTCTACACGCTGTACGCGCAGAAGTACGGCTGGGACTGGGTGGCGAAGCTGGCCGCCCAGGACGTGCGTTTCGCCCGTGGCAGCAACTCACCCGGGGACGCGGTCTTCGCCGGGGAGAAGGCGATCGGCATCGGTACCGCGGGCTCGCTGACCTCACCGTCCTCGTCACCCGCCAGGTTCGTCGTCGCGGACGGCCACCCCTTCATGGCCTGGGGCCAGCGTGCCGCGATCCTGAAGCAGGCCAAGAACCCCACCGCCGCCAAGTTGTTCCTCAACTGGCAACTGTCCGCCGACCGGCAGCAAGGCGCCTTCAACGGCTGGTCGGTGCGCACCGACGTCACCCCCGCGGGCGGGCTGAAGCCCATCTGGAAGTACCCCGACGCCCACCTGGACGGTTTCCCCCGTTTCATGGCGGACCGTGCCCAAGTGGAGCGCTGGAAGCAGACGTTCGCCCTGTACTTCGGCGAGGTCAAGGGAGACCCAACCCCGGGATGGCTCGGGCTGCACCCGGGAGCATAGGGGCGGGCGGGGCCGCCGGCCGGTGTACCGGAGCGGCAACCGGAGGACCGGCGGCCTCGCTCTTCACCTCGCCCATACAGGTGGCGGATAGACTCGGACGCCCTGTCCGAGTGGATCATCGCCAGGGGGTTTGTCGTGACCGACCGCGACCCCGCCGCCCAGACTCCGTCGTGGGCCCACGCCATGCGGTTCGCCGCGGGACAGCTCCCGCACTTCGTGCTCTTCCTCGTCGTGGGCGCCGCGGTGGTCCGGCTCTCGCGGCTGGACAGCGCGCTGTGCTGGGACATCGTGATCATCAGTGTGCTGCTCGCCATGGGATACGCGGCGGGCCTGCTGTTGTGGACCCGACTCGGCACGCTCACCCGCCGGTTGTGGGTCGCGGCCCTCCTGGTGCTCTGGTCGGTCCTCGTGGTCCTCGCCCCGCCACCGTTGACCGGCGCATACGCCTGGTGTGCCGTACCGATGGCCTGTCTCGTCCTGCGTGCTCTGGAACAGCGTGCGGCAACGGTGGCGTTGGCCGGGATCACCGTCGTCCTGATCGGTCAACTCACCCGCACGGCGGGCGGCTTCGACCCGGAGATGGTCCTGATCCCCGTCGCCGCCGTCCTGGGCACGGTCGCGCTCTACCGGGCACTGCAACGCGATGCCACAGAACGCGGCCGTCTCCTGGCGGAACTGCAAGGGACACGTCACGTCCTGGCGGAGGAGCAGCGCAGGGCAGGCGTTCTGAAGGAGCGCGAGCGCATCGCCAGGGATCTGCACGACACCCTCGCGCAGGAACTCGCCGGACATCTGATGCTGCTGCACGCGGCCGAGCGGGACCTCGCGGAGCGGCCCGACGCCGCGCGGGCTCGTATGCGGGCGGCCGTCGAAGGCCTGGATGCCGGTCTCTCCGAGACCCGGCGCATCATCCACGACCTCACGCCGACCACCGTCGCCGAGTCCGGCCTCGAAGGATCACTTCGGCTGCTGTGCGAGCGCGCGCAGCAGGAAGGAACAGCCCAGCGGGTGCGGTTCCGCTCGGTGGGAACGCACCGCCCGGAGCTGGACACGCACGCCGCCACCACGCTGTTCCGGGTGGCACAGAGCATGCTGGCGAACGTACGGGAGCACGCACAGGCCATGAACCTGCTGGTCACCCTTCACCATCACCCGGACCGCGTCGAACTGGAGCTCTCGGACGACGGCATCGGCTTCGCCGGCTCCCGGGGACGCAGCACACTCCTGCCAGGCAGAGAGGACAGGGGGTTCGGGCTTCCCACCGCTCGGGCCAGACTCCGCGAACACGGGGGCGACCTCGACGTCGGAAGCCTGGCGGGCGCGGGCACTCGCGTCCGGGCCACACTGCCCGCGCGCCCGCGAACCAGCGCGCACCTCCCGGTGCCATCGGTGGTGACCCGATGACCACCGCTCCGCTGCGCCTCGTCATCGCCGACGACCACACGGTGGTCCGAGCCGGACTGCGCGCCCTGCTGGAAGGCGAACCGGGCCTCGAAGTGGTCGCGGAGGCCGGCACCGGCGAGGAAGCCGTTCAGCTGGTCCTGGACCTCGCGCCCGATGTCGTGTTGATGGATCTGCGGTTCGCGAGCGCCTCTCGGGGCATCGACGGGATCGACGCGGTACGGCAGTTGGCCGCAAAGGCACCAGGCCTGCCTGTGGTGATGCTGACCAGTTACTCCGGCCGCGTCGACGTCGTAAGGGCGCTGGAGGCGGGTGCCCGCGGGTACGTTCTCAAGGCGGGTCCCCCGGAAGAACTGTTCCGGGCCGTACGCAGCGCCGCGGCCGGAGGCATCGGCCTCGCACCCGAGATCGTCGGCGACCTGGTCGGTCAAGTAGGCGGCCGAAAGGCCGAGTTGACGGAACGGGAGACAGGCGTCGTCCGGTTGATGTCCGAGGGACACAGCAACCGCTCCATCGCCGAGTCCCTGTACTTGAGCGAAGCGACGGTCAAGACGCATCTGGTACGGATCTACCGGAAGCTCGGCGTCGACAACCGAGCCGGAGCCGTCTCCGAAGCCGCCCGCCGAGGCCTCCTCGACTTCGCACCGTAGCGCGGTCCCGCAGGGGCGGGCAGGCTCACCACGGGAGGTTTCCGGACCGGTCGATGAACTGTCCCGTCGGTCCGTCCGGGCCGATCGTGGCGAGGGCGACGATGGACTCCGCGCCGTCGGCGACGGTGTGTCCGAGGCCGCCCGTGAAGTCGGTCGCGGTCTGCCCGGGGTCCGCGGCGTTGACCTTCACGTCCTTCAGTTCCTTGGCGTACTGCGTCGTGAGCATCGTGACCGCGGCCTTCGAGGCGGAGTAGAGGGGCAGGGCGTACCGCGACTCGATCCGCGTCGGGTCCTGGGTCATGGCGAAGGAGCCCATCCCGCTGGACACGTTGACGATGACTGGGTTCGGCGACGTGCGCAGCAGCGGGAGGAAGGCGTGCGTGACGCGCACGATCCCGACGACGTTCACATCGAGCACGGCGCTCACGTCGGCCGCGGTGTACTCCTCGACGGGGCCGACCTTGCCGAGGACGCCGGCGTTGTTGACCAGGACGTCGATCGTTCCCTCATGCGCAGCGACATCCGCGGCCGCGGCCCGGACCGAGGCGTCGTCGGTCACGTCGATCTGAACGAACCGAGCGCCGAGCGCCTCCGCCGCGGCCCGACCGCGCTCACGGTGGCGGGCACCCAGGAGAACGGTGTGCCCCGCCGCGACGAGGCGACGAGCGGTTTCAAAACCGAGGGATTTGTTGGCCCCGGTGATGAAGGTGGTGGTCATGCTTGCTCCTCCGGACTCCGAACAGCACGCTCGTGCGCTGTTCACGCACTTCATGCTGGGTCTTCTGGAGGGGCGGCGGGAGCTACGGGACTTCCTGGTACGGCGCGTACCACCCGGCAGACCGGTCCACCGGACGAGGCGGAACCCGGGCCTTCATTTCTCTCGGGCCTTCATTTCTCGGGCCTTTATTTCTGCGGAGACATTCGGCTCTTCGCAGTTGAGGGTGTAGTCCGGTCGGCGCGTCGGTGGCCGGGTAGGGGTCGAGGTCTCCCGAGGATGGAGGTGACTATGATCTCGGGCTCGAAGTGCTCGGGCAGCGGTTGGAGCCCGATCGGGCGATTCTCCGGTGCCGGGTTGTCGAGCCCGTCAGATGGTGTCGTCGCTGCGTCTGCCAGGGCGCGGCCAGGGGCACGGTGGTCCGGCGGTTGGCGCACGAGCCGTTCGGGTGGCGGCCCACGGTGTTGGAGGTCAGCCTCCGCCGATACCGGTGTAACGCCGCCTCCGACGACCGGAACACGGACCGACGACGCGCCGCGAGCCGTCAGTCGCCGACGCCGCCGTCGATCATCTCGCGCAGGATGTCCGCGTGGCCCGCGTGCCGGCCGGTCTCCAGGATCACGTGCAGGTACACCCACCGCAACGTCAGCTCCCTGCCCGGCGGTGCGTAGTCGAGGCTGTGCTGGGCGGCGATCTCGCGGGAGCGGTCGCACTCCGCCTGGTAGGCGCCAATGACGTCGTCGAGCTTCTCGTTCGGCTCCAGTCGCAGGTCGGCCTCCGGGTCTGCGTCGGTCCACGGCGGCGTGGGCAGCTCCGCGGCGGGGATCTGCCCGATCTGCTCGGCGAACCCGCCCAGTTCCACCCACCGCAGGTGTTTGATCAGGCCGCCGAGGTTGGTGCCGGTCGGCACCGGGCTGCGCCGGGCGTCCTCCTCCGACACCCCGCGGGCCTTGCGCACGACGGCGTCGCGCAGGTAATCCAGGAACGTCTCGAGCTGCTCGCGCTCGCTGGCGGCGACTACGCTGCCGAGGATTTCACTGGGTCTAGTCATGGCCCGAACGTAGCACTCGGGCCGACCCTCGCACCGGGGGCTAGTTGTGGCCTGAAGCCGCCGGTCTCGAGCAGGCTGCGGGCGATGTAGTTGGTCAGGTTCCTGAACCCGAGTGCGGAGCCGCGCAGATGCTCGAGCCGACCGTTGATGGCTTCAGTCGGGCCGTTGCTGGTGCCGGGCCGGTCGAAGTAGGAGAGCACGTCGGCGGCGCGCTTCTTCAGCGTTCTGACGAGCTTCGCGACCTCGACCAGCGCCTTCGGGACACCGGTGCCGAGGTCGTTGATCAGCTTGGCCATCGCCTCACGTCCTCGGCTGCGGTCCTCCTCGCGGTAAGCCGCGATCATGCGCTGGTAGACGCCCCAGGTCGCTTCGACCTCAACATGGCCCTCGTCGGCGAACAGCTGGTTGAGTCGGTCGATCTGTCGGTCGGTGAGCAGCCCGGCACCGGTGTGCAGGGTCCGCCGCGACTTGTAGAGCGGGTCGTCCTTGAAGCCGCGGTGGCCGTGGATCGCGAGTTGCACACGGCGGCGGCACTGGTCGAGGGCATCGCCGGCCAGACGGACGACGTGGAAGGGGTCCATCACCGCGACCGCGTCGGGGACCTCTTCTGCAGCGGCGGTCTTGAAGCCGGTGAAGCCATCCATCGCGACCACCTCGACCGCGTCGCGCCACGCGGAGGGGCGTTCGGCGAGCCAGGTCTTGAACGCGGACTTGGAGCGGCCCTCGACCATGTCGAGCAGCCGTGCTGGGCCGGTGCCGTCACGGACCGGGGTGAGGTCGATGAGCACGGTGACGTACTTGTCGCCACGCCTGGTGTGGCGCCACACGTGCTCGTCGACACCGATGACGGCGACTCCGTCGAACCTGTTCTCATCATCAATCAGGACCCGCTTGCCTTCGGCCAGGACGGCGTCGTTGACGGTGTTCCACGCGACCCCGAGGCCCTCCGCGACCCGAGCGACGGTGAGGTGTTGGACCACGATGCCTTCCAGCGCCCACCGCAGGCCGGTGCGGGTCAGCTTCGCCCGGGGCTCGGCCGCGCGGCTGGTGTTTTGGCGCCACACGTGTCCGCAGCCGATGCACTTGTAGCGGCGGATCGAGACCAACAGCGTGGTCGGTCGCCAGCCCAGCGGCACGTGGGCCAATCGTCTGGCCACGGTGTCGCGCGGCGTGCCTTGGCAGCCGCAGCGTCGGCACCAACCCTCGCTGCCGTCGTCGGCGTCAAGAACACGGCAGGCGACAACAGCGCGGTCGGGCTCGAGGTGCTGGCCGACGACTTCAAGTCCGAGGTCATCGAGCCGGCAGAACTTGGTCAGGTCGGGGCGCGCGAAGGTAGCGTCAGGCAAGTCGAGGTCTTCTGGATGGTGGCGTAGGAACCTCCATCTTCAGGGGACCTCGACGTCTACCCAGCCAGCGCCCCGCCGGCGGCCGTCACACCCTCAACTGTGAAGAGCCAGACACTCTCTGGACACCGATGGCCGCAAGGAGTTCGAGTTTGCTGCGGGCGTCGGTGCCTGGCTGCGGCGTGTACACCACGAGGCGGAGGTTCGTGTCCTGGGTGGTGAGGATGTCGGAGTTCATGGCGATGTCTCCGACATCCGGGTGCTGGACGAGTTTGTGCGCACTCTGGTGGCCGCCCACCGCTCGGCGGCTCCACAACTCGCCGAACCGCGGGCTGAGGCTCAGCCTCGACACCAGCGCCGCGAGGTCGGGATCGTCGGGGTACCGGCTCGTCGTCGCGCGCAGGTCGGCGACGAGGGACTCCTCGAACGCCGCCCGCTCGGCCGCCGTCTGCCGGACCCGAGGCAGCTCACCAAGGAACTGCCAGACCAGGACGTTGCGGTCTCCCACACCGCGGACCGTGGGATCGCCGAACGTGGCCGCGAACAGCGGATTCCAGTGCAGCAACTGCCAGGTGGCGTCGTAGACCGCCAGCGGGTTGCCGGCGAGCTGGTCCACGATCCGGTACAGACTCCCCGGGATCATCCGCGGAACCCGGCTCGGATCCGCCGCATGCCCGGCCATGCGCAGAAGGTGAGCGTGCTCGTCGTCGGACAGGTGCAGGGCGCGGGCCAGGGCCGAGCAGACCTGCGCCGAGGGCGTCGCCACCCGTCCCTGCTCCAGCCGGACCACGTACTCGACCGAGATGCCGGCCAGCGTCGCCAGCTCCGCGCGTCGCAGACCGGGGACTCGACGAGGTGAGCCGTGTGCGAAGCCGACCGTCGCGGGATCCAGCCGGTCCCGCCACGCCCGCAGCGCGGCACCGAGTTGATCCATGCACACCATCGTCCCGCACACCCCGCCCCACTGGGTGGTACGCGCTGTACCACGAAGCCCCGAAGCCGGCGGGCCGACCGACAGGACAAACCCGCCTACGTCTTCTGCGGCACCGTCGCCCTTGCCTCGGGCCCTGGTTCAGGCGCGGGTGTAGCCGCCGTCGGCGAAGAGTTCGGCACCGGTGACGAACGACGAGGCGTCCGAAGCCAGGAAGAGGGCGGCCTCGGCGATTTCCTCGGCGTCGGCCAGCCGCCCCAGCGGCACGACGGCCTCGGCGAACCGGTCGGCGTCCGGCCCCGCGGCGCCCAGCAGGCCAGGGGTCCGCGTGGGTCCCGGGCTCAGCACATTGACCCGGAACCGGCGCTCCCGCGACTGCCGGGCCCAGTTGTGCACGAGGTTGCTCAGCGCCGCCTTCGAGGCGCTGTAGATCTCCAATTGCTCATTGGGTCGCACGCTGTTGCTAGAGCCGACGACCAGGATGGCGGCGTTCTCCGCCAGCAGCGGAAGCGCCTTCTGAACGGTGAACAGGGGGCCCTTGACGTTGACGGCGAGCGTCAGGTCGACGTTCGCCTCGGTGTGGGCGCCGAGCGCGGCGTCCGCGACGATTCCCGCGTTGGCCACCAGCACGTCGATGTGCCCGGCCTCTTCGCGGACTTGCGCGTAGAGCGCGTCCAGGTCGGCCAGGACCGAGACGTCGGATCGTACGCCGGTTGCCCCCGGGCCTATCTCCTTGACCGCCGCTTCGAGGCGGTCGACGTCCCGGCCGGTCACGAAGACCCGGGCACCCTCCCGGACGAAGCGGTGGGCGATGGCCAGCCCGATCCCGCTGGTCCCTCCCGTGATCACGGCCACCTTCTCCTGCAGCACACCTGGCATGTCGAACCCCTTCAGTTATGGAATCGATCGTCCACAACGTAGGCAGTAATGGACGATCGAGTCAAGAATGAATTAGGGTGAGGGCATGCCGAGACCACGCGCATTCGACGAACGCCAAGTCCTGGAGCGGGCCAGGGAACAGTTCTGGGCGACGGGCTACGCAGGAACCCGGATGGACGACATCGCCCAGGCGACCGGCCTGGGCAAGGGCAGCCTGTACGGCGCATTCGGCGACAAGGCCAAGCTCTTCCACCGCGTGTTCGGCGACTGGTGCACCGCAGTCGTCGAGGTGGCCGAAGGGCGGCTCACAGGCGGCCCGGACGCAGAGGCCTTGGCCCGGCTGTCGGCATACGTGCACCTCATGGCGGAGAACACCGCTTCCGACACCGAGCGCCGCGGGTGCCTGTTGGCCAAGGGCGCGGCGGAGCTGGCCCAGCACGACCCGAGCGTCGCCGGACGGTCGGCCGAGACCATGACGGCACTGCTGACCCTGCTGCGGACGGAGATCAGCGCCGCCCAGCGCCACGGCGACATCGACAGCGCCGCGGATCCGGAGCAATTGGCGGCACTGCTGCTGACGGTGGTCCGCGGTATCGAGGCGGTGGGCAAGGCCGGCCTGGACCCGGAGACAGTGCGGAACATCGCGGACACCGCAATGGCGGTACTGCCTGTACCCGAGGGGCGGAAGCGCCTCACGACCGGGCGCAGTCCGGTCCGCGAGAACTGACTTGGCGCCATCACGACCACCTCATCATCCGCCGGACAGCGCCTAGTTGGGCTTGGCGATCTGCCCGGCAGCCTCCTCCAGGTCAGCGACGGTCCCCGACATGATCGTCCGTACATGCCTGGTGATGTGCTGCACGGGCCAGTCCCACCACGCCACGGCGAGGAGCCGGGCGATGTCAGCAGCGTCGTAGCGGGTGCGGATGAGCCGGGCGGGGTTGCCGCCGACGATGCCGTAGTCAGGGACATCGCTGGTGACCACGGCGCCGGCGGCGACGATCGCGCCGTGACCGATGCGTACACCGGGCATGACCGTGACGCCGTGGCCGAACCACACGTCGTTGCCGACGACCGTGTCGCCCCGGCCGGGCAGGTCGGTGATCAGGTCGAAGTGCTCCGCCCAGGAACCCCCCATGGTGGGGAACGGGAAGGTGGAGGGACCGTCCATGCGGTGGTTGGCGCCGTTCATGATGAACCGGATGCCTGTCCCCAGCGCGCAGTACTTGCCGATGACGAGCCGCTCGGGACCGTAGTGGTAGAGGACGTTGCGTGCCTCGAACGCGGTCGGGTCGTCCGGATCGTCGTAGTAGGAGAAGGCGCCGACCTCGATCAACGGCGACTGCACCAACGGCTTCAGCAGAACCACGCGCGGGTGTTCGGGCATCGGGTGGAGCACGGTGGGGTCGGCGGGAACAGGCGGCATCGCGGTTCCTCTCCAGTGGACCTAGAGCGACAACTGTCGCGTTAAGATGCTGGCACAGTCCTGCCACCCTGATCAACCGGATAGTGATTGCCGATGACAGACCCGCTCGACACGACATCGGACCGCCGTCCGGGCGGCCGCACCGCCCGCATCCGCGCCCAGGTCCTCGATGCGGTACGCGCCGAACTCGCCGAAGTCGGCCACCAAGGACTCACGATGGAGGGTGTCGCGACGCGGGCCGGAGTGCACCGCGCCACGGTCTACCGGCGTTGGCACGATGTCGGCGGTCTGCTCGTCGACGTCATCGACGCCGCCGGCGAGATGGACTGGCAGCCACCGGACACCGGCTCGCTGCGCGGCGATCTGACGGCTCTCAACCAGGAGATCCAGGAGTCTCTGGTCGTACGGCCGTCGTTCGCCGTCGCCCTGATGGCAGCCTCGTTCCACTTCGAACAGGCCGCGCGGGCCCAGACGCGGCTGTGGGCGGACCGATACGCCCAGTGCGAGATCCTCGTCGAGCGCGCCGTCGAACGCGGTGAACTCCCCGCACAGCACACGGACGCGTGGAGCCTGCTGATCGCCGCCACGGCGCCCGTCTATCACCAACTGGTCCTCCTGCGTGCAGATCCGGACGCGACCCTCCCAGAACGGGCCGCGGAGGCAGCAGTGATGGCAGCTGTTGCGGGCGCGTTCGACGCCAGGCGGGAAGAGAGCGGGTGATCGAGGAGACGGGTCGCCCCATCGGCTCTGCAGGTACTCCCGGCACGGCGAGGGAGCATCCCGCTGACACGGCCTCAACTCGCGTGGCAGAGTGCGGTGATCGGTTACGGCAGACGGAGGGGCTTGCGTGGAAGCACGGCTGTGGGACGCACTGGTCGAGGTCGCGAAGGGCGCGTACACCGCCGGGCTCGGCGAGGGCGCTGTCCCGCGCCCGCTCATCATGCCGCTGGTGCGGGGTGAGTTGGTCGGGATGATCTGGGCCCGCCCGACGAAGGCCGGCCAGGACGCACTCACCGGGATCGCGGAGCTCTCGAACATCGCCGCGGCCGCGGGCGCGGACGAGGTGGTCCTGGCCTGGGAGACCCACGACGTCGCCACCGCCTGCGAGCTGCCCGTCGTCGGTCCTGCGCCGTGCCTGAACATGGTGCTCGCCACGCTTGACGGGCACGTCCTGCACCAATTCCCCTACAGCGAGCGGCTCCTGTCCCACAGCCCCGAAGGCCGGGCATCGATCGCCCCGGACTGGCAGCCGGCCCCCGCGTCACAGCCCGGCGGCGAACTGGTGCCGCCGATCCAGGCCGCGGTGAACTTCTCCTTCACCCCGCTCGAGCTGGACCACCCCTCCCCGTTCGGTGTCACCGTCGTACTGATGGAAGAGGACGGCTATCGGGTGCGCCTGACCGAAACGTTCGCCCTCTGAGCCGAGGCTGCGAGCGACGCGCCAATCGACGTATCTCCGTGGCCAGTTCGCCTCCGAGTCACCCGGGTCGAGGTCCTCGCCGGGGTCGGGCCTCTGGTGGTCGTCCCTCTCCCCTTCTCATCATCTCGTCACACGTGGCGCAGGACACGTTCACGACAGGATTGTGCCGGCGAGGGTTCAGGGAAGTCATAGGGGCGCCCATGATTGCCGTGAAAGGACGACCAGTGACGTCCACCGCGCCTCCCCCCATACCCCGCGCCGCAGGATCGTTTCCATTCATCGGCCACGCTCTGAAGATGCGCGACAACCTCGGCTTCATCGACTCGCTGCGCGACACACGGGAACCACTCGTCGAGATCACCCTGCAACCCGGGACGCGCACCATCGTGGTCCAGGACCCGGCCCTGATCCACCAGATGCTCAAGGCCCTGGGTCCCTCCCTCGACAAGGGCCGGCTCTACGACAAGCTGGGCCAGTTGCTGGGCGACAGTGTCGTCACGGCCGTCGGCCGGAACCACGTACGCAAACGCCGCCAGCTGCAACCGGCGTTCGCCCACACCGAGATCAGTCGCTACGTCGACCTCATGCGCGCCGAGGTGACAGCCACCGTGGCCGGCTGGGAACCCGGACGAACCCTCGACGTGCGCGAGGCGATGGTCGGGCTCAGCCTCGACATGCTGGCCAAGACGGTGTTCGCCGGCAGCCTCGACGACGCCGTCTTCCACCGGCTGCGCAGCGACCTGTCGGTGGTGTTGAACGACGTCGGTGTACGCATCATGGTGCCCGACTGGGCCCAGCGCCTGCCGCTGCCCTTCAACCGCCGCTTCGACCGGGCCACGGCCGGCGTACGGGCCACCATCACCGCCGCCGTCGACGAACTGCAGGCCTCCGGGCACGACACCGGGGACATGCTCTCCATGCTGCTGCGCGCCGTCGACGAGGAGACCGGCGAGCCGCTGACCGGGCATCAGATCTGCTCCGAGATCCTCACCCTGGCCGTGGCGGGCACCGAGACCACCGCGTCGGTGCTGTCCTGGACCCTGTACGAACTCGCCCGCAACCCCGACGTCGAGGCCCGGATCCTGGCCGAGTTGGACGAAGTCGTCGGCGAACGGCCGGTCGCCTTCGACGACGTGACCCGGCTGCCGTACCTGAACCGGGTGATCACCGAGACCCTGCGGCTGCACCATCCCGGCTGGCTGGTCACCCGCCGCACCACCGAGGAGACCAAGCTCGGCGAGTGGACGCTGCCCGCCGGCACCGAACTGGCCTACTGCCAGCACGCCCTGCACCGCGACCCCGAGCGCTTCCCCGACCCGCACACCTACGCCCCGGACCGGTGGATCGACCCCGCGCAGAAGCAGCCTCCGCCGGGCGGGTTCCTGCCCTTCGGGGAGGGCAAGCACAAGTGCATGGGCGACCGTCTCGCCCTCACCGAGATGGTCACGGCGCTCGCGACGATGCTGCGTTCGGTACGGCTGGAACTCTCCGAGGGCCAGGTCATCCGCCAGGTCGCCCGGCTCACCGTAAGGCCGCGGAGCCTGCAGATGACCGTCCGCCCCCGCGCCCCTCGCCGAGCCGGGGTCGGCCTCTAGCGTCGCTGTTTCGGGCCCCGCCGCTGCTGGGCCCGAAACGTCTGCGGGTGCTGCGGGTCGTCAGGGCCTGATCGCGAACACCATGCCGATGTCGCCTGCCCGCTGCACCGAGTCCTGCTCGGCGCTGACGGTGAAGCCGTGCGTGCGGAGGACCTCGCAGACCGTGTCGCTGTTCTGCTGCCAGCCCTCCACCTCGACGACGGCCTGGCGGACCAGCGGCCAATGCCGTTCCTCGATGCCTTTGAGCACCTCGAGTTCGGCGCCTTCCACATCGACCTTGAGCAGGTCGATGCGATCGATGCCCTGCTCGTCGACCACCGACGACAGAGGCCTGACCTTCACCCGGTGCGTCTCCAGCCGCCGCAACACCCGCAGTTTGCGGCCGATGAGAAAAGTGAGGACGGAGACGGGTACGCGGCGCAGGACGGGTCCCAGGCCGCCCTGACGGATCATCTCGACCACGCTGGCGGTGACCCGGCGCCGCTCGTCCTCGATGTTCCCCTGGTCCCGCGAGGAGGACGAGAAGATCGTGGCGGCCGGAACGTAGCTGAAATCGAGCTCCTCCTCGCGGGACGCCAGGCCGTAAGGGAGCGCGGTCAGACGTCCGTTGAAGAACTCGCGGGCATTGCGTTCGAGTGTCGCGTGGAGCGGCGGCATCGGCTCGAAGGCGTAGATCCGCACGTCCCCGTCCAGCCGTTCATAGACGGCGGCCGAGAACACACCGATGTTGGCGCCCACGTCGAGTACCGTCGCGCCCGGCGTGCACTCGATGCCGTGGGTGAAGTAGCCGTCCACCTCCTCGCGGAGGAAGGAGGCCTCCCAGCGATTTATGCTGTGCAGTTCCATCGCGCTCATGGTCATGACAACGTGATGTATCAGGGTTGGAGCCAACTATCCAGCCCGCACCCTTCGCTTCGGCCGCGTCCCAGACCCACAGGGCCCGTATGCCAGCCGACCAGTGCGGCGGGATGGTCCGCGGGGATCTCCTCGTCGGCCGGCGGGCGCGCGCCGGTGACCACGGAATAGCTCTCGATGATGATGTCGTCGGCGACCGTGAGCCGGTCGATGTCGAACTGGAAGTACAGCTGCCCCAGACACAACACCCGCCGCCCCCGAAAGCAGCCACTTCCCCGCCCC
>NZ_JBSFLV010000197.1:0-15566 GCF_053599215.1 Streptomyces sp. NPDC001002
GCCCCTTCAGGGCCGATCGGGGTCCGGGGCGGAGCCCCGGCGGGGTCGAAGGGGCAGCGCCCCTGGGATGGGACGGGTAGGGGCGGCGGGGGCGAAAAACTACCGGCCGCGCGACCGAGCCGCCCGAGCGATGATCACGACCGCCTTCTCCAACGCGTACTCGGGATCATCCCCACCCCCCTTTACCCCCGCATCCGCATCGGCCACCGCCCGCAACGCGACAGACACCCCATCCGGCGTCCACCCCCGCATCTGCTGCCGAACCCGATCGATCTTCCACGGCGGCATCCCCAACTCCCGCGCCAGATCAGCCGGCCGCCCACCCCGAGCGGACGACAGCTTCCCGATCGCCCGCACCCCTTGGGCCAACGCGCTCGTGATCAACACCGGCGCGACCCCGGTCGACAACGACCACCGCAACGCCTCCAGCGCCTCGGCCGCCCGCCCCTCCACCGCCCGATCGGCGACGGTGAAACTCGACGCCTCGGCACGCCCCGTGTAGTACCGCCCGACGACCGCTTCATCGATCGTCCCCTCGATGTCCGCGACCAACTGAGATACCGCGGCCGCCAACTCCCGCAGATCACTCCCGATGGAATCGACCAACGCCTGGCAGGCCTCCGGCGTCGCCGACCTCCCCGTCGCCCGGAACTCGCTCCGCACGAAGGCCAGCCGATCCGCCGGCTTGGTCATCTTCGGACAGGCCACCTCCCGCGCCCCCGCCTTGCGCGCGGCATCGAGCAGCCCCTTGCCCTTGACCCCGCCCGCATGCAGCAACACCAGGGTGATCTCCTCGGCGGGCGCCCCGAGATACCCCTTCACATCCTTGATCGTGTCGGCGGACAGATCCTGCGCGTTGCGTACGACCACGACTTTGCGCTCCGCGAAGAGCGACGGACTCGTCAACTCGGCGAGCGTGCCGGGCTGCACCTGGTCCGAGGTGAGGTCACGTACGTCCGTGTCGGCGTCGGCGGCCTTGGCGGCGGCCACCACCTCCTGCACGGCACGGTCGAGCAGGAGGTCCTCCTGGCCCACGGCAAGCGTCACCGGGGCGAGAGGGTCGTCTTCAGCAGTCTTCCTGGCCATTGCGACAAGCATGGCACGCAGCACTGACAACGCCGGCCGGCACTATGCCCGCAGCGACAACCCGCAGGCTCACGGCTCCTCGCGCCAGCCGTCCCACTCCCCGGCGAACGCGTCCAGCTCCGCCGGATCCAGCCGCCCTGCCTCGTCCCGCAGCACCACCAGCCACTGCGCGTCCTCGGCATCGTCCTCACCGGCCAGCGCGTCCCGCACCAACCGCGGCTCCTCGGTGACCGCGAACCGCTCCCCCAGCGCCCGCACCGCCTCCTCGGCGGCATCACGATCGGGCAGCACCAGCACATGTCTCACATCGCTCACGGGCCCATTCTGCCCGCCACCACATGTGCGCCCTGCCGCGTCAGTCCTTGCGCTTGAGCCGCTGCGTTTGGACCCTCGCTCGTCAGCCCTTACGCACGATCTGTACGTCCAGCTCGATCCGGATGCTCGGCCCCACCACCGCGATGCCCCGCGCCAGCATCGTCTGCCAACTCACCGTGAAGTCGTCGCGATGCAGCTCGGTCGTGGCCCGGAAGGCCCCGCGCACCTCGCCCTCCATACCGTTGCCCAGGCCGAGATACTCCGTGTCGAGGGTGACCGTGCGCGTCACCCCGTGCAGCGTCAGCGCCCCGGTGACGGCCCACCGGTTGCCGCCCTTGTGCGCACACCGCTCGCTGTAGAACTCCAGCGTCGGGAACCGGGCCACGTCCAGGAAGTCCGCCGACCGCAGATGGTCGTCGCGCATCCGCACATTGGTGTCGATGGACGACGCGTCGATCACCACATGCATCGCCGACTGCCCCACCGGCTCGGCGATCCGTATCGCCCCGGCGAAGGTGTTGAACCGCCCGTGGACGCGCGCGAGTCCGATGTGCCGCGCGGTGAAGGCGATCGAGGAGTGCGCCGGCTCGATGTCCCAGTCGCCGACCGCCGGCAGCTCCAGCGGCTGCGCCACCTGAAGGGTCACATCGCCGAACGAGGCGAGCGTGCTCTCCGTGACGGTCGCGCTCGCCCGGTACGGCGTGTACCCCTCGGCCGACACCGCGACCCGGTACTCCCCCGCCGGCACCGTCGTCACGAACGCCCCGAAGGGATCCGTCTCCCCGCACACCACCTTGCGCCCGTGCGCGTCACTCACCGCGAACTCCGCATGCGGCACCGGCTCGTTGACCGGATCGAGCACCCGACAGCTCAGCGCCCCGGCACTCGGCGGAGTCTGCACCGCCGCCAGAGGACTCGACCGCTGCACCCGGTTCATACGGTTTCCACGCCCACGGCCGAACATCAACGCCACCTCTGCACGCCTCGACATCACTGTTGCCGAAGATACATTCGATCACTGTTGAGGCATTCGAGGCAACTCACGACCACATCGCGGGAATCAACCATACTGGTCGGTTTTCCGCACAGTTGGCACCCGGTCGAGCTCGATCCCGAACCGCTCCCGGTAGACCGCCAACACCTCCTCGTCCGTCCCCAACTCCCGCTCCTCACGCGCCCCGTCCCCACCCGTCACCTTGAGGGTGCGCCCACTGAGCGTGATCCGCCCACCGTCCTCCGTGACCCGCGAGCACACGAGCGACCGCGTGAAGTGCGAGGCCGGCGAGGTGCTGTGCCACCAGGCCCCGGCGACGAAGTCACGGAGCACACGCGGCCGGACCTCCATGCGGTACTGGGCCTCACCGTCCCGGACGACGTCCAGGTCACGCATCTCCGGGGGGGGCCTCCCCCCTCCCCCACCCCCACCCCCTCCGCCCCCTCCTCCGTCCCCGTCCCCTCCGCCTCCGCCGCCGCGATCCGGAACACGCCCCCGGGATCCGCTTGCTCCCCCCGCTCCCCGAACGCCAGCGGATAGTGGCTGTGCGCCCCGAACCCGACGTCGGCCAGCCACTCGCTCCCGTCCACCGTCCGCACCCGCAGCGCGAGATGGTCGTACGGGATCCCGAGCCGCCCCTCGCCCCCGTGCACCCGCGCCGCCAGCAGCGTGACCTCGAAGCCGAGCGCGGTGAGCAACGCCCCGAACGCGCCGTTCAGTTCGTAGCAGAACCCACCCCGCCGCGCCCCCACGACCTTGTCCACCAACGGCGCCTCCTCCAGCACGATCTCCTCGCCGAGATGAATCGAGAGGTTCTCGAACGGCACGACCCGCAGATGCCGCAGATGCAGATCGCGCAGGAGGTCGATGGTGGGCACGAGGTCGGGTTCGACGGCCTGCCCGCCGGCGGGGCCGGCAGCGGACCCGACGGTGGGGTCGACAGCGAGGTCGCCCCCGGGCCCACCGGCGGAACCATCGGCACCGCCGCCGCCCGCCCGGCGCTCGATTCCCAGTCGGCGGAGGTAGGCATCGATCTGCACAGAATCCATGCCCTCAGTCTCTCGCCACCCGCACCTCCTCGCCCGTCCCCGTGACCGCCAACGCCCCGTCCCGGTCGGTCCGCAGCACCACCGCGCCGAGGGTGTCCAAGGCCGCGACCGTGCTGGGGGCCGGATGGCCGTACGTGTTGTCCGCCCCGACGGAGATCAGCGCGAGCCGCGGCGCCACCGCGCGTATCAACTCAGGGTCCTGGAACGCCGATCCATGATGGGCGACCTTCAAAATGTCCGCGCCGACCACCGCCGCCCCCTCCGGCGATCTCAACAGCGCCTGCTGCGCCGGGGGTTCGAGATCGCCGAGGAGCAGGATGCGCAGTCCGCCCGACCGGACGAGCAGGGTGACGCTGGCGTCGTTCGGCCCGTCCGGGGCCGGTGCTCCGGGCGGTGGCGGCCACAGCACCCGCCAGGACAACGGCCCGGTGCGCCGCTCCTCCCCGGCGACGGCCCGGGTGACCGGGATACGCCGAGCCGCCGCCTCCTTCCGTACGAACTCGACCTGGTCCGCCGGTTCCTCGAACCCCGTCGTCTCGATCGCCCCGACCGCACGCCCGCGCAGCACTCCGGGCAGTCCGGCCACGTGATCGGCGTGGAAGTGGGTCAGCACGACCAGCGGGATCCTGGTGATGCCGAGCGTGCGCAGACACCGGTCGACGAGCGTCGGGTCGGGTCCCGCGTCCACGACCACCCCGGTGCCCTCGCCCGCCGCGAGCACCGTGGCGTCGCCCTGGCCGACGTCGCACATCGCGAACCGCCAGCCCGGCGGCGGCCACCCCGTCACCACCCTGGTCAACGGCGGCGGCTGCACCACGACCAGGACGAGCAGCACCCCGCACGCCCCGCACCACCACGGATGCCGCAGCAGCCGGCGGCCCGCGAACAGGACGACCACCGTGACGAGTCCGAGCAGCGCCGCCCCGCCCCAACTCCCCGGCCAGTCCACTCCCCCGCCGGGCAGCGCGGCCCCGGTGCGGGCGACCCCCGCGATCCACCCGGCGGGCCAACTCGCCCACCAGGCAAGCACCTTGGCCACCGGCAGCGCCCACGGAGCCGTCGCCAGCGCCGCGAACCCCAACACCGTCGCTGGGGCCACCGCCACCTCCACGAGCAGGTTGCACGGCACGGCCACCAGGCTCACCCGCGCCGACAGCACGGCGACGACCGGCGCACACAGCGCCTGCGCCGCGGCCGCCGCAGCCAGCCCCTCGGCCAACCTCGCGGGCACCCCGCGCCGCCGCAACGCCTCGCTCCAGCGCGGCGCGAGCGTGAGCAGGGCGCCGGTGGCCAGCACGGAGAGCAGGAAGCCGTAACTCCGGGCCAGCCAGGGGTCGTACAGCACCAGCAGCAGTACGGCCGTCGCGAGCGCCGGGATCAGTGATCTGCGGCGCCCGGTCGCCAGCGCGAGCAGCGCGACCGACCCGCAGGCCGCGGCCCGCAGCACGCTCGGGTCGGGCCGGCACACGACGACGAACGCGAGCGTCAGGGCTCCGCCGAACAGCGCCGTCGTCCGCAGCGAGATGCCGAGCCGCGGGGCGAGCCCTCGGCGTTCCGCCCGCTGGGCCAGCCCCGGCGGGCCGATGAGCAGCGCGAGGATGATCGTGAGGTTGCTCCCGGACACGGCGAGCGTGTGCGCCAGGTCCGTCTCCTTGAAGGCCTCGTCCAGCTCGGGCGTGATGCGCGCGGTGTCCCCGACGACCAGCCCCGGCAGCAGCGCCCGGGCGTCCGCCGGCAACCCGTCGGTCGCCTCCCGCAACCCACCCCGCAACCGCCCCGCGAACCGCTGCGCCCCCGACGGCCCCTCCACCACCTGAGGCACCGCCTGCCCACGCACCCGCACCACCCCCGCGATCCGATCGCCACCGACCAACGCCGGCGCCAACCGCCCGACGACCCACAACCGCGTGGACGGCAGCACGGCCAGCCACGGCGACTGCGCCGGGCCTCTCGCGGAGGGCGCCCCACCGGAGCCGCCGGTGGAAGATGCCCTGCCCACGCCGGCACCGACATCGACGATCACCAACACCGGCGCCCGCGTCCTCACCTCCGCCCCGCCCGTCTCCCGAACCCGCCGCACCTCCCCCTCGATCAGCACGGACTCCGGTGCCGCGTGATCCCCGTTGATCCGAGGCCGGGTGAGCCGTGGATCGCCGGTGACCTCGACCTCTGCACCGACGGTGGCGTACCGCTCAGCCAGCCCGGGCACCGGCCCCCGTCGCACATCGGCCCCGTGCAACCCGGCGGAGAGAGCGGCCGCGGCAACGCAGAGGAGGACGGCGGCGACCGAGACACGCGCCCATGCCACACCCGTGACAGTCCCGCCCTCGACCGCTCTGCGCCGCCGCAGGAGAAGCAGTACTCCCGCCCCGACAAGACACCCGACCGTGACCCCCGTGACCCACCCCTGCGACGCGTCCAACATCAACGCGGCCGTCGCCCAGGTCGCCAACGCGGGCGGCACGAGCCGCAGATCCGTCGGCCCCTCCTGCCGGGGATGGGCATCGCCGAGCCGCTTCCCGGAGGCAGCGTGAACGGCCGCCCGCTCGTCCGACCTCTCGTCGGAACCGGCCGCCCTCATGGCCGTACGAGATTCCGGAGATCGGCGAAGCGGCGGTCGCCGATGCCATTCACCTCACGCAGCTCATCCACCGACCGGAAGCCGCCGTGCTGGGTGCGGTAGTCGATGATGTGCTGGGCCAGTACCGGCCCGACGCCCGGCAGTGTGTCGAGCTGGTCCACGGTGGCCGTGTTCAGAGCGACCGGCGCCGCGGGAGCCGCCGCCCCCGCAGCCGAGCCGACCGACCCTGCCGCCGCTCCCGGCACCGCCCCCGGAGCAGCCGCGCCGGCCGGACCCCCGACGACGACCTGCTCCCCGTCCACCAGGAACCGCGCCCGATTGAGCCCGTCCGTACTCGTACCGGGCCGCACCCCACCCGCCGCCCGCAGCGCATCGGCGACCCGCGAGCCGGCTGGCAGCCGATGGATCCCGGGCTCCCGAACCTTGCCGCTGACGTCCACCACGATCTCGGCCCCCGCCGCACCCGCCGCACCGACCGCCCCCGGCGCGCCCACCACACCGGATGCACCGGACGCACCGGACGCACCAGCCGAGCCCGCCGCCCCCGTCGGCGCCGACTCCCCGTCCCCTTTCCCCACCCCGAACGGCGCCCCCGCCCGCACCACCTCGGGCGCCCGCACGGACTCCGTCCGGCCCGTCCAGAAGTGCTGCACCGCGAACACGGCGGCCACCACGAGCAGCGCCCCGAGCGCGACGACACTCCGCCGCTCCAACCCGCATCGCGCCTGCACCCACAGCGGCATCCGCTCCCGCACCGACGCCCCGAGCCGCCCACGCCAGGCTTCTGCCGAACGGCCGGCGTCGGCGAGCGACTCGCCCTCGGCCCGCTCATCCACCTCAGGCGGCCCGACCTCCGGCTCCCGCCACTCCTCCACACCCGCGCGCCCAGGAAACAACACCTCGGCCCGACGCCGGAGTTCCTGAGCCGACGCATGCCGCTGGCGGGCCCCACCCCTGCGCCCGCCCCTACCCCGGGACGGTTGGCGACGGTGGCGGCTCCTGCCGTCGGAGGCCGGACCGCGCCCCGGGCCACTGGTCGCCGTCGCTGTGCGTGATCGTGATCGAAGTGCCATGCGACGAGGATCGGGTACCCGCCGTCACCGCGATGATCTTGCTCAATTCCCGGGGACAACCGCCAAGTTGTGGATAACTCCGCCACCCACACGGGTGAGCCTCAGCACCACCGACGCCCCGTCACCAGTGCCCTGCCACCGCCTCACCTCACCTCACCTCACCGAGGCGAAACCACAGCCCCCAACAACCCAGGCCCGGTATGCGCCCCGATCACCGCCCCCACCTCACTCACATGCAGATCCGCCAGCCCCGGCACCCGCGCCCGCAACCGGTCCGCCAAGGCCGCCGCCCGGTCCGGTGCGGCGAGGTGGTGGACCGCGATGTCGACCTGCGCGTTTCCGGCCCGGTCGGCCACGATCTCCTCCAGGCGGGCGATCGCCCTGGACGCCGTGCGGACCTTCTCCAGGGGTTCGATCCGGCCGTTCTCCAGCTTCAGCAGCGGCTTCACGGCCAGTGCCGAGCCCAGCAGGGCCTGCGCGGCGCCGATCCGGCCGCCGCGGCGCAGATAGTCGAGGGTGTCGACGTAGAAGTAGGCGGACGTGCCGGCGGCGCGCTTCTCGGCCGCCGTGACCGCCTCGTCCACCGTGCCGCCCGCCTCCGCGGTCTCCGCGGCGGCGAGTGCGCAGAAGCCGAGGGCCATCGCGACCATCCCGGTGTCCACCACGCGCACCGGCACCGGTGCCTCGCGCGCCGCGAGGACGGCCGCGTCGTAGGTGCCGGACAGTTCGGCGGAGAGATGGAGGGAGACGATGCCGGTGGCGCCCGCTTCCGCTACCTTGCGGTAGGTCTCGGCAAAGAGCTGGGGGCTGGGGCGCGAGGTGGTGACGGGGCGCCGCTTCTGGAGCGCCTGGGCCAGCGAACGGGTCGAGATCTCGGTGCCCTCGTCCAGCGCCTGATTGCCGAGGACCACGGTCAGCGGCACCGCTGTGATGTCATGGCGCTCCATCGTCCGCGGCGGCAGGTAGGCCGTTGAATCGGTGACGATCGCGACATGGCGGGACATGAGCTGGAGGTTACCTGCCGTAGCGCCTGGGCGGCAGCCCGGGCCCGCTCACCTGGGCAGCCTTTGACCGGATCAAGTCGTGCACCCGGAACGAGCCGAGCATCCGGAACCACTCATACTCCTGGAACGACTCACGCGGCGGGAACAACCCCTGCTCCCGGATCAAGTCGTGCTCTCCGGGCGGGGCTTCTTCTGCCACGGGTAGGTGGGGCGTCGGCCGGGCGGGGTGATCGCGGTCCGGGTCGGTTCCTCGGCGGAGCGCGAGCCGGGTGTCTCCGGCCAGGTCTGCTGCGAGGCCGCCGCGTCGGCGGCCGGGGCCTCGGGCCACGGCGTCGGGGTGCTGTGCGGCTCCGCCTTCGTCCAGTGCCGCAGGGCGCCGGCCTCCATGTCTATCTGTGAGCTCAGCGAGTCCAGGTCGTCCTCGGCGAACCGGTGGGCGCGGTCGCGGACCGCCCAGCGCAGGGAGTCGGCCGACTCCGTGATGCGTGCGGTGCGGGTCCGCAGGTCGGGCAGCCGCTGGGCGAGGGTGGCCCGGTCGGGGTCGGACTCCAGGCGCTTGAGCTCGCCGTCCAACTCGTGGCCGTGCGCGCTGAGCCGCTGGAAGAGGGCGAGGGACTCCTTCAGGGACTCGTCCGCGCCGACACCCGCGCGCAGGGCGTCCTGGGTGGCGCGCATGGACGTACGCAACTTCAGGCGCAGTTGGGCGACCTCGCCCGCCGGGCCCTGCTGGACGAACGTCTTGGCGCGCAGGGTGTGGTCCTCGACCGTGCGCCGGGCCTCGCCGATGGTGCGGTCCACCCCGCGCTTGGCGGCGCCGATCACCTTCACCGTCGCGTAGGCGCCGAGTACCAGGAAGAGGACGAAGAGCAGGGCGAGCACTGCGATCACGGCTTCCACCACTCCTCCTCCGGCGTCGCGACGGTCGTCGCGCCGCTCTTCCACGGTAAACGCAAAGGGCAGGCCCGGAGTTCCAGAAAAACCCCGAACCTGCCCGTAGGGGACTACCCGGAGCCGTACCCACGACTCCGGTGCCCATGCCTACCGCTGCCTGCCGCCTCCAGCGCCGAGCGCCTTCGCCGAGTTCCACCGCGGAGCGCTGCGCGGCGCCACCGCCGAGCGCCATCGCAAAGCGCTACGCCGGGACGATGTTCACCAGCTTCGGCGCCCGCACGATCACCTTGCGGATGCCCGCGCCCTCCAGCGCCGCCACGACCTTCTCGTCGGCCAGCGCGACCTTCTCCAGCTCCTCGTCGGAGATGGCCGGCGAGACCTCCAGGCGGGCCTTGACCTTGCCGCGGATCTGCACGACGCAGGTCACGGTCTCGTCGACGACGTACGCCGGGTCGGCGACCGGGAAGTCCTGGTGGACGACCGAGTCGGTGTGGCCCAGCAGGCGCCACAGCTCCTCGCCGATGTGCGGGGCCAGCGGCGCGATCAGCAGCACCAGCGGCTCGGCGATCGTCCGCGGCAGCGAACCGCGCGTCTTGGTCAGGTGGTTGTTCAGCTCGGTGACCTTGGCGATGGCGGTGTTGAAGCGCATGCCCTCCAGGTCCTGGCGTACGCCGTCGATCGCCTTGTGCAGGGCGCGCAGCGTCTCCTCGTCGGGCTCGGCGCCGGTGACGGTGATCTCGCCGGTCGCCTCGTCGACGATGTTGCGCCACAGCCGCTGCAGCAGCCGGAACTGGCCCACCACCGCGCGCGTGTCCCACGGCCGCGAGACGTCCAGGGGGCCCATCGCCATCTCGTACAGGCGCAGGGTGTCGGCGCCGTACTCGGCGCAGATCTCGTCCGGAGTGACCGCGTTCTTCAGGGACTTGCCCATCTTGCCCAGCAGCCGGGAGACCTGCTCGCCCGCGTAGTAGTAGGCGCCGTCGCGCTCCTCGACCTCGGCGGCCGGTACGGCGATGCCGCGGCTGTCGCGGTAGACGAAGGCCTGGATCATGCCCTGGTTGTACAGCTTGTGGAACGGCTCGGCCGAGGAGACGTGCCCCAGGTCGAACAGCACCTTGGACCAGAAGCGGGCGTACAGCAGGTGCAGTACGGCGTGTTCGGCGCCGCCGACGTACAGGTCGACGCCGCCGTGCGGCTGGCCCTCGCGCGGGCCCATCCAGTAGCGCTCGATCTCGGGGTCGACCAGCTGCTCGCTGTTGTGCGGGTCCAGGTAGCGCAGTTCGTACCAGCACGAACCGGCCCAGTTGGGCATGGTGTTGGTCTCGCGGCGGTACTTCTGCGGGCCCCGGCCGTCGCCCAGGTCCAGGGTGACGTTGACCCAGTCCGCGTTGCGCGACAGCGGTGTCTCGGGCTGGGTGTCGGCGTCGTCCGGGTCGAAGGTGCGCGGCGAGTAGTCCTCGACCTCGGGCAGCTCCAGCGGCAGCATCGACTCGGGCAGGGCGCGGGCGGTGCCGTCCTCGTCGTAGACGATCGGGAAGGGCTCGCCCCAGTAGCGCTGGCGGCTGAACAGCCAGTCGCGCAGGCGGAAGTTGACGGTGCCCTCGCCGATGCCCTTGCGGGCCAGCCACTCGGTGATGCGGGCCTTGGCCTCGGCGACGGGCAGGCCGTCCAGGGAGATGTCGTCGTTCGAGGAGTTGATGATCTTCGCCTCGTACGAGCCGAAGGCGTTCTCCCACGTCGACGTGTCCGTGCCGCGGCCGTCGGTCGGCTCCACGATGCAGGTGATCGGCAGCTCGAAGGCGCGCGCGAAGTCGAAGTCGCGCTGGTCGCCCGCGGGGACGGCCATGATCGCGCCGGTGCCGTAGCCCATCAGCACGTAGTCGGCGATGAAGACGGGGATCCGCTCGCCGTTGACCGGGTTGGTGGCGAACGCGCCGGTGAAGACACCGGTCTTGTCCTTGGCCTCGGCCTGCCGCTCGACGTCGGACTTGGTGCCGGCCTGCGCGCGGTACGCGGCGACGGCCTCCACCGGGGTGGCGTGGCCGCCGGTCCACACGTCGTGCGTGGACTCGGGCCAGACGTCCGGGGTGAACTTGTCGACCAGCGGGTGCTCGGGCGCCAGCACCATGTAGGTCGCGCCGAACAGGGTGTCGGGGCGCGTGGTGAAGACGGTGATGTCCTCCCCGTCGACGGGGAAGTCGACGCGGGCGCCCTCGGAGCGGCCGATCCAGTTGCGCTGCTGCAGCTTGATGGCCTCGGGCCAGTCCAGCTCGGTCAGGTCGTCCAGCAGCCGGTCGGCGTACGCGGTGATCCGCATGTTCCACTGGCGCAGCTTGGCCTTGAAGACCGGGAAGTTGCCGCGCTCGGAGCGGCCGTCGGCGGTGACCTCCTCGTTGGCCAGCACGGTGCCCAGTCCCGGACACCAGTTGACCGGCGCGTCCGAGGCGTACGCCAGGCGGTACTCGCCCAGGATGTCGGCGCGCTCGACGGCGCTCAGTTCCTGCCACGCGCGCGTGCTGCCGTCGGCGCCGGGCAGGGCGCGCTCACCGGTCTCGAACTGGGCGATCAGCTCGGCGATCGGCCGGGCCCGGTCCGCCTCGGTGTCGTACCAGGAGTTGAAGATCTGCAGGAAGATCCACTGGGTCCACTTGTAGTACTCGGGGTCGATCGTGGCGAACGACCGGCGCCGGTCGTGGCCCAGGCCCAGCCGGCGCAGCTGGGACTTCATGTTCCGGATGTTGGACTCGGTGGACACGCGCGGGTGCGTGCCGGTCTGCACCGCGTACTGCTCGGCGGGCAGGCCGAAGGCGTCGAAGCCCAGGGTGTGCAGGACGTTGTGCCCGGTCATGCGTTGGAAGCGGGCGAAGACGTCGGTCGCGATGTAGCCCAGCGGGTGGCCGACGTGCAGGCCCGCACCGGAGGGGTACGGGAACATGTCCATGATGAACTTCTTGGGCCGCGCGACGATCGCCGGGTCGCCGGCCAGGTCACCCTTGGGGTTCGGCGCCGCGTAGGTGCCCTCGGCGTCCCAGAAGTCCTGCCAGCGTGCTTCGATGTCAGCGGCCATGGCGGCCGTGTAGCGGTGCGGCGCTGCCGCCTCGGCGGCGGCAGCGGGGTTCGTCTCGCTCATGATCCTCAAAGCTCCATCGATCGTCTCTGCCAGCGGCTGTATCGTCCGAGAAACGAAAAATCCCCTCGCACAGGAGGGGATGCCGCGCCGATGCCGACCTGCCGGCTGTGGCGGTCGGGATTGATCAGCGCGGCTCGATAAGCAGAAGGCGTACGGCACGCATGCGGTCAGAGTACCGCAGCGCTTGAGCAAGCCGCGACGCGCTTCCGTATGGCTGGTAGACACGACCGCCGCACGGTTGAAACTGAACTATGGCCAACGGTTACTTCGCGTAACAGATGCTAAGGGACATCACAACAGGCGCGTGGCCTTTTATAACAACGCAATAACTCAAACCTCGTACCGATCGGTATGGCTCCACTTAGAGTGCGGCAGCGGGACCGCTTTCCCGAACTGCTCGGAGTTGCCCCCATGAACCCTCGTCGTAGTAACAGCTCGCTCCCCAAGCCAGGCCGGTCGGCCTATGGGGTGGCGTCGGCTGTCGTCCTGCTCCTCATACCCGTGATCGTGCTGGTGGGAGGGAACCGCTTCCGCGACTTCCTGAACTTCGGCGCGGGCGTGCTGTGCCTCGTCTCGCTCAGCTGTTCGGTGATCTGGGGCCTGGTGGCCCAGGACCGGATCCTGCTGAACACGCGCCAGCGCATCATCGGGCAGGCGGTGCACCGGACGACCGCGGTCGCCTCGATCGCGTTCCTGCTGCTGCACATCACCACCAAGATCGCGCTGGACCACACCCAGTTGGTCGCCGCCCTCGTCCCGTTCTCGCTCGGCGTCTCCGGAAGCGCCGGACTGATCGGCATGGGCTCACTGGCCGGCCTGCTGATGATCTTCGTGGCCATCACCGGCGCCCTGCGCAGCAACTTCGCGGCCCCGGCCCCCGTCGCGGCCCGCTGGCGCGCCATGCACATGCTGGCGTACCCGGCCTGGGGCCTCTCGCTGGTCCACGGCCTCTACGCGGGTCGTGCGGCGAAGTCCCAGTTCACGATCATGTACAGCCTCTGTCTGATCGCCGTCATCGCGGCCCTGGCGCTGCGCGCGGCGCCGCGTCCGGTCAAGCGCAAGGTCACCGACCGGATCATGGCGATCCTCGGCACCGAGGAGCGGATGGGCCGTGACGACCTGGAGGCGAGCCGGGCCCGGATGGCGGAGACCGGCGGCTCCCGCTCCGGCGCACTGCCGGGCTACGAGAACACGAGGGCGCCGCAGTCGTCGCCCGCCGACCCGATGAACCGCCCCTCCCCCTCGTACTACGACGCCCCGACGCGGACGATGAGCCCGGAGACCACCGGCGGTTTCGCGGCCGCCTACCGGTCCACCACGCCCCCGCAGACCGGCCAGCAGCCCTTCGACCAGACCGCCCGCATGAACCTGCCCATGGACGTGCAGGACACGGGGTCGTTCCAGCGCGTCGACAACGGCGCCAACGCCTCGGGCAGTTGGCCCGTCCCGTCCCCGCCGCCGCTCGGGGAGGCGCCCCCGTCGGCGTACGACCCGCTCCAGGACACGGGATACAACATCCCGACCTATGGCAATTCGGGCACCGCGGGGTACGGCGGAAGTGATGCGTACAACACCGGTGAGTCAACCGGTGCCTATGGCACGTATAACCCGGACGACACGTACAACAGCGGTCCCGCCAATGAACCATCACCCGGATCGTCCTTCGACAATCCGGGTTCGGGCGAACCTTGGAACACGCCTTCCGGAGGCTATAGGTGAACGAGGCCCTGCCCGACGTACCCGAAGTCCGCGTGGTCGGGCTTCCCCAGCTCACGTCAGGCTTCGACCTTGTCGAACGACTCGACCTGCCCATGCACCTCAAGGTGCACGGGCCGCTCGAACCCCTGGGCGGCGAACAGCTCGCGAAGCTGTCCGAAGCCATCAACCTGAAGGGCCGCGGCGGCGCGGGCTTCCCCTTCCACAAGAAGCTGCGCTCGGTCGCCGAAGCGGCGATCAAGCGCGGCGTACGGCCGGTCGTCGTCGTCAACGGCAGTGAGGACGAACCGGCCTGCCGCAAGGACACGGTGCTCATCAACCGTGCCCCGCATCTCATCCTGGACGGCGCCCTGTTGGTCGCCGAGGCCCTGGGTGCCCGCACGCTCGTGGTGGGGGTCACCCGGGAGTCGACGCAGCGCTCGATGGAGGCCGCGCTCGCCGAACGCGGCCTGAGCAACAGCCGTCGCTCCGCGCTCAAGGCGTTCGTCCAGCGCAACCCGGTCCGCATGGTCACCGGAGCAGCGGCGTCGCTGATCCGCTCGATCGACGGCGGCCCGGCGATCCCGCCCGGCCGCAAGGTGAGCGCCTCGCAGAACGGCGTCGGCGGCGCCCCCACCCTGCTCTCCAACGCCGAGACCTTCGCCCAACTCGCCATCGCCGCCCGCATCGGCCCCGAGCGCTACGGCAACACCGGTCTGTACGACGAGCCGGGCACCGTCATGCTGACGGTCTCCGGCGCGGTCGCGCGCCCCATGGTGATCGAGGTCCCCACGGGCGTACCGCTGCGCTACGTCCTGCAGCTGGCCGGCGCCCCGCCGGTCCCGCAGGGTGTGCTGACCGGCGGGTACCACGGCAAGTGGATCGACGCGGCGACGGTCAACGAGGCGATCGTCTCCCGCAATTCACTCGACGCGGTGGGCGGTGCGCTCGGTGCCGGCGCGATCCTGCCGATCACTCAGGAGACCTGTCCGCTGGGCGAGTCGCTGCGCGTGGCCCAGTGGCTGGCGGAGGAGAGCGCGGGACAGTGCGGTCCCTGCTACCTCGGCCTGCCCGCCGCCGCGCGCGGCATGGAGGACATCATCAACGGCGGCGGCCCGGCCGCCCTGGAAGCGCTCAAGCAGGTCGCCAAGAACGTGAAGAGGCGCGGCGCCTGCTCCCACCCCGACGGCTCCGCGATGTTCCTGGAGTCGACCATCAAGGCGTTCACCGACGACCTCGCGGCGCACGTCCTCGGCAACGGCTGCGGACGGCCCGTGGAGGGCGTTCTGCCGCTCTTCGAGGGCGGCAGGGCCCCTGCGGGCATCACCAGCGGCGAGGGCGCCGGAGAGGACAGCGGCGGCAGCCGGCAGAAGATCTTCGTCGACTGGACGCTGTGCCGGGGCCACGGCCTGTGCGCGGACATCCTCCCCGAGGTGTTCCAGCTCGGCGCCGACGGCTTCCCCACCGTCGCCCAGGCCAAGGTCCCGCAGTACGCGGAGGCCAAGGCGCTGCGCGCGGTGCGCCGTTGCCCGGCGCTCGCCCTGCGCATCGAGGAGGACACGCGTCCGCAGGCACCCGCCCGCAACCTCCCGGTCCTCTCCCAGGGCCGTGGCCGGCGGGCGCTCGGCCGCTGACACGCAGGAACGCAAGAAGGCGGGCCATCCGATCGGATGGCCCGCCTTCTTCATGCAAGTCCTGTGGAGCTAAGGAGAATTGAACTCCTGACCTCCTGCATGCCATGCAGGCGC